>NZLB01000062.1 GCA_002694075.1 Nisaea sp. | reverse complement strand
GGGCGACGACTTGGCCGTCGGCACGGCGGCGACGCGCTTCGGCAATACCTCGGTGACTTTGCATCACGGCCTGTTCGTCGGCGGCGCCTGCGCCATCACTGCGATCACCATCGGCGTGCGTTTCGACACCGCCGCGCGCGCCGCGGTGCCAATTTCGCCGAACCTCAAAGCGGCGATGGCGGCGCTGAGCGCGCCGGCCTAAGCGGCCGGGTCAGGCGATTAGCCGCGACGTGAATTCGGCGCGTTAATTAACTGGCGAGATCAGCGGCCGGCCCGCGAAATGGGCGGCGATATTGTCGATCATCATCTGGCCCATGGCGTCGCGGGTGTCATGGGTGGCGCTGGCGTGGTGCGGCTGTAGGACGACATTCTCGGTCATTTCGATGAGCGCCGCCGGCACCCGCGGCTCGTCGGCGAAAACATCCAGCCCGGCGGCGCCGAGACGGCCGTCGGCGAGACAGGCGATCAAGGCCGCCTCATCGACCGCCGAGCCGCGCCCGACATTGATCAACACGCCGTTCGGCCCGAGCGCGGTCATGATGTCGGCGCTGATGATGCCGGCCGTCTCCGGCGTGCCCGGCACCACCGAGATCAAGATATCGCTGTCGCCGGCCAGAGTCGCCAGGTCACCGACATAGGTATAGGGCACGTCTTTCGGCGTGCGGGTGTGATAGCTGACCGCCATTTTAAAGGCGGCGCAGCGGTCGGCGATCTCGCGGCCGATGCGGCCCATGCCGAGCAGGCCCAGCCGTTTGCCCCAGACCCGCTGGGTGAAGGCCATATTGCCCTCGGCCGCCCACCGACCGGCGCGCACATAGGCGTCGGCCTTGATCATCCGCCGGCAGGTCGCCAGCATCAGCCCAACCGCCAAATCGGCGACCTCGTCGTTCAGCACATCGGGGGTGTTGGTGACCTTGATCCCGCGGGCGTCGGCGGCGGCGACATCGACCAGATCGTAGCCGACACCGAAATTGGCGATCACCCCAAGATGGGGCAGGGCATCCATCAGCGCGGCGGTGACCGGCGCGTGGCTGGCGATGGCCCGGCAGGTCGGCGCGATCTCGGCCAAGAGGGCGGCCGGGTCGGCGGCGTCCTCGTAAATCGCGCAGGGATATTGGTCGATCAGGCGCTGGCGCGGCACGTCGTAATAATCGCCGATGATCAAAACCTGCGTGTCTTGGGCCATCATGCCCTCCTTCCAATTGCCGTCACCGCGCCGGCGAGGGGCGCCGGAAAGCGGGTAACCAGGGGTCATTTAATGGGGAAGCAGTAAACCCGGGATCAGTAAAAAGGCAATCGGGTTTTGAGGAATGCCGCCTCCTCGGCGGTGGTCGCGCGGCCGAGGGCGGCGTTGCGATGGGGAAAGCGGCCGAAGCGCCGAATGATGTCGCGGTGGACTTCGGCCGACTCGATGCTGCGGCCATCGCCGGTGGCCGTGAACAGGGCGAGAGAGAAGTCCTGATCGGCGAGATCCTCGCTATGCTCGAACGGGGTGTAATAGAAAAGCTGGCGTTCGGCGTCGACCGTCCGGTCCTCGCCCAGCGCGATCGCCGCCCGCGCGATGAGACGGGCGCGGGGGTCGCCGGCGAAGGCCGCTGGACTGCCGCGGAACAGGTTGCGGGTGAATTGGTCGAGGACGATTAAACTGGCCAAGCGGCCATCGGCGGTGTCCAGCCACGCCTCGCGGCCGCCGGCCAGCAGCGCCGCCGGCAGGCTGCCGAAACGGCGGGCGATGGCGGCGTCGAAATTGGCGTCGCGGCCGAACCAGGTGTCGCGGTCATGGTCCGCGAACCAAAATCGCAAAATCGCCGCCACCTCGTCCATCGGGGCGTTCGCCGCTTAAAAGCGCGCCTCGTCGAGGGCCAGGACGGTGTCCCCGCCTTCGGTTACTTGGATCGCCAAGGCCGGCACCTGGCTCAAATGGTGCTGGGCGAAAAACTCGGCGGTGGTGATTTTGTCATCCAAGAAAGCGCCATCGCCCTCGCCGGCGTCGAGGGCGCGGCGGGCGATGCCGGCCCCTTTGGCCAATAGCCAGCCGCCGACCGTGACGCCCATCAATTTGAGATAGGGCGAGGAGCCGCTGGCGCCCCGGCGCGGGTCGTCGCGCATGGTGGTCACCACCCAGTCGGTGCACGCCTCCAAGCTGTTGAGCGCGGTCGCCAAACGGTCGGCGATGCGGCCAAGGCGGGCGTCGCTATCGCCGGTTAGGGCGTCAACCTCGGCGCGCGCCTGGGCGATTAAGCGGGCGGCGGCGGCGCCGCCATCGCGGGCGACCTTGCGGCCCACCAAATCGAGCGCGTGGATGCCGTTGGCCCCCTCGTAAATCGGCAGGATCCGCGAATCCCGGTACAATTGACCGGCGCGCGTGTCCTCGATAAAGCCCATGCCGCCGTGGATTTGCACATTGGTCGAGGCGATCTCGACGCCGCGGTCGGTGTTATAGGCTTTGACCACCGGGATCAGCAATTCGGCCATCGCTTGGGCGGCGGCGGCGCGTTCCGGGTCCGGGTCGGCGGCGCCGCGGTCCAATTCGGCGGCGGTCAAATAGGTCAGCGCGCGCATCGCTTCGACATGGGCGCGCATGTCCATCAACATGCGCCGCACGTCGGGATGCTGAATGATCGCCACGGGGCCGGCGCTGCCCTCGACGGCGCGGCTTTGCACCCGGTCCTTGGCGTATTGGGCGGCCTGTTGATAGGCCCGGTCGGCGATCGAGACACCCTGCAGGCCGACCATCAAGCGGGCGTTGTTCATCATGATGAACATGTTCTCGAGGCCCTTGTTCTCCTCGCCGATGAGATAGCCGACGGCGCCTTCGTTATCGCCATAGGACATCACGCAGGTGGGCGAACCATGAATGCCGATCTTACTTTCCAGCGACACCGCCCTGAGGTCGTTGCGGCGGCCGAGGCTGCCGTCCGGGTTGACCAGGAATTTCGGCACCAGGTACAGCGACAGACCTTTTGGGCCCGGTGGGCCGTCGGGCGAGCGCGCCAACACCAGATGAATGATGTTCTCGCTCATATCGTGCTCGCCATAGGTGATGTAAATCTTTTGACCCTTGATCAGGTAATGGTCGCCCTGGCGCTCGGATTTNGTGCGGATCGAGCCAAGATCGGTGCCGGCCTGNGGCTCGGTCAGGTTCATGGTGCCGGTCCATTCGCCGGCGATCATNCGCTTNAGATAAATCTCTTGNTGTTCNGGCGTGCCGCGGCGTTCCAAGACATCGGACGCGCCCTGATTNAGCAGCGGGCACAGCGCGAAGGACATATTGGCGGCGTTCCACATCTCGCCGGTCGCCACCTGTAACACGCTNGGCAGAGATTGGCCGCCATGCTCCTCCTCGAATTGTAGGCTGATCCAGCCGGCCTCGCCGAATTGGCGATAGGCGTCGGCGAAGCCCGGCGGGGTGCGGACCACGCCGTTTTCGATCTGCGCGCCAACCTCGTCGCCGCCCTGATCCAAGGGGTTGAGGACCTGGGCTGCGAATTTACCGGCCTCCTCCAGAATCTGATGGGTCAGGTCGCTTTCGGCGTGGGCGAATTTCGGCAATTCGGCGAGGTCTTCCATGCCGGCGATCTCGCGCAGGGCGAATTCCATATCGGCGAGGGGGGCTGTGTACGCGCTCATTTCGCTGCCTTCCGTCTCATCGGGGCGGTGCTTACAACAGCACGCCGGGGTTCATAATGCCGTGGGGATCGATCGCCGCCTTCAGCTTGCGCATGACGGCGAGTTCGATCGGGCTTTTGTAATGGGCCAGTTCATCGCGCTTCAAGCGGCCGATGCCATGTTCGGCGCTGATCGAGCCGTCCATTTCCACGACCACGTCATGAACGGCCCGGTTGATTTCGGTCTTTTTGGCCAAAAAGGCGTCATTGTCGCCGCCCATCGGCCGCTGCATGTTGTAATGCAGATTGCCATCGCCGACATGGCCGAAGCCGATCAGCCGCAGGTTCGGCTCAATCGCCAGGGCGGCGGCGTGGGCGCGCCCGTAAAACTCGGCGATACGGCTGACCGGCACCGAGATGTCATGCTTGATCGAGGCGCCCTCGACCTTTTGCGCCTCGGCGGCGTTTTCGCGGATTTTCCAGAGGTTTTGCCGCTGGCTTTCATTTTGGCAGATGACCGCGTCGTGGACCAAGCCGTCTTCCATCGCCTGGCCGAGGATGTCTTCCATCATGCGGTCTAGTCCCGGATCATCCGGCTGGCTGGAAATCAATTCCAACAGCACATGTTGGTCATGGTTGCTGGGCATCGGGTCCTGGCAATCGGGGATGGTCTGCAGCACCAGGTCGACCAGCGCGCGCGGGATCAACTCAAAAGTCTCGACCCGGTCGCCGCTGGCGTCGCGGGCGCGGGCCAGTAGCTCGACCGAGGCGGCGACATCGCGGATCGCGCAATAGGCGGTGCGAATATCGCGCGGCCGGGGGTAGAGCTTGAGCACCGCCGCGGTGATCACCCCGAGCGTGCCTTCGGCGCCAAGGAACAACTGCTTCAGGTCGTAGCCGGTGTTGTCCTTGCGCAGGCCGCGCAAGCTGTCGATCACCTCGCCGTCGGGCAGCACGATCTCCAGACCCAGGACCAGATCGCGGGCGTTGCCGTATTTCAACACATTGGTGCCGCCGGCGTTGGTCGACAGGTTGCCACCGAGCATGCAACTGCCCTCGGCGGCCAGGCTCAACGGGAAATAGCGGTCGGCGGCGGCGGCGGTGTCCTGCAGGTCGCTGAGGATGCAGCCGGCCTCGGCGGTCATGGTGAAATTATCGGTGTCGATGGTCCGCACCTGGTTCATGTGGGCCAGCGAGAGGATCACCGCGTTGCCGGTGTCGGACGGGGTTTGCCCGCCGCATTGCCCGGTGTTACCGCCCTGCGGGACCACCGGCAGGCGGGCGTCATGGCAGATTTTGAGAATAGCCGATACCTCGGCCGTGCTGCGCGGCCGCAACAGCAGCTGCGCCTGGCCTTTGAAGAGCCCGCGCCAATCGCTCAAATGCGGTTCCAAGACGTCGGCCTGGTCGCTCCAATCGCGGGCGGCGACAACATTTTTGAGGGCGGCCAAAGCGGCCTGTTGCGTGGCGTCGGGTTGGTAATCCTGCGGCATGGCGCGTCTCGCTCTCCGATTGCCTATCCTTTATGACATCGCCGCCGTGGCGGGGCAAGATTACCCACCGTCGTTTGACATTTCGTCGCGCGGCTGAGCGGCCCGCCGCAGGCGGTCGTTGATTGCCGCGCCAAGGCCGCTTTCGGGGATTGGCGCGACGGCAATGGCGCTGCCGGCGCCGGCGTCCAAACGGTGCAGCATGGCGAACAAATTGGCGGCCGCCTCGGCTATATCGGCGGTCAGGCTGAGGCTTATCGCCGGGCCGTCGTGGGCCGGCAAAGCCCCCCAACCGAGATAAGCTTCCCCCGGGCGCGGGGCGACGGCGTTCAAGCGCAGCGGCTTGCCCGGCGCGTAATGGCGGCGCAGCATGCCTGGCGCGCGGACCGCGCCGCCGCCTTTATCGCCATGGAGGCTGCTTTCCGGCACGCCCAGGGTTTCGGCGATCATCGCCGCCGTGATCGCCCCCGGCCGCAGCAGGCGCGGCGCCGGCCCGGTCACGTCGACCACGGTCGACTCCACACCGATCGGGCAGGGGCCGTCATCGATGATCAGGGCCACGCGATCGCCTAAGCCCGCCGCCACGTGATCGGCCCGGGTTGGGCTGATGCCTTCCGAGGGATTGGCGCTGGGTGCCACCACCGGCCGGCCGGCGGCGGTGAGCAGGGCGCGGGCGGTTGCGCTCGCCGGCACACGCAGGGCGCAAGTTTCCAAGCCGGCGCGCGCCAGGGGCGAAATGCCGCCATCGCCGCGATGGGCCATCACCAGGGTCAGCGGACCCGGCCAAAAGCGCGCCGCCAGCGCCGTGGCGAGCGGGTTGGCCTCCCCGTGGCGCCAGACCGCGTCGCTGTCCGGCAGGTGCGCGATCAAGGGGTTGAAGCGCGGCCGGCCCTTGGCCGCGTAAAGGCGCGCGACCGCCGCGTCATTGCCGCCGTCGGCGCCCAGGCCATAGACGGTTTCAGTGGCGAAGGCGACCAATTCGCCGGCGCGCAGCAAATCGGCGGCGGCCGCGATGGCGGCGTCAGAAGGCGGCAGAATCTCAACCATCGCGACCGTTTGCGGCAAAATCGCAAGGGGGTCAAGTCAGCGCGCTATTTCGCAGGTGCAGCAAATTTGCTATCTTATTCTCCATGGGAGGCGGTCATGGCCAAGATATTCACCTTCGCGCAACAAAAGGGCGGTGCCGGCAAATCAACCGCGGCCGCCCAGGTGGCCGTTGCCCTAGCCCAGGGCGGGCATCGCGTGGGCGTCATCGACAGCGATCCGCAGGGCAGCTTGGCGGCGTGGTGGACGTTACGCGTGACGGCGGACAAGGCCGTTCCGCTCAGCTTTGAACAAACCGCCGGGTGGCGCTTGGCGGCGCGGGTGGAAGCTCTGGCGGCGCAGACCGATGTCGTGGTCATCGACACCCCGCCGCATATCGAAACCGACGCCAAACTGGCGGTGCGCTTGGCCGATTGGGTGATCATGCCGCTTCAGCCAAGCCCCTTGGACCTCTGGGCTTGTCAGCCGACCTTGGACTTGGCGGCGGGCGAGGGACGGGCCACCGTCCTGCTTCTCAACCGGGTGCCGGCGCGCGCCAAACTGGTTGAGGAAACCGCCGCCGCCGCCGCCCAGCTCCCCGCTCAACTGCTGCGCACACGGCTCGGAAACCGAACCGCTTTCGCCGCCGCCATGGCGCGCGGAATGGGCGTGGGCGAAGCGGCGCCCCGCACACTGGCGGCCGAAGAGGTTGCCGCCTTGGCCATCGAGCTTGATCACCTGCCGGTTTGATCGCCGGCACTGGCGCCTGACCCGATGTTTTGCATCCACACCTCTTGAATTGTCTTGTCGGGGTCGGCGACGTTGAGGCGCTTGGCGGATTTTGGGATCAAGGCGCGGCAATCGGCGACCGTTGGCCGGATCCAAGACCGAGTGCCGGCCAGCACCCGCCCGTCGCGCAGGCAGGCGTGGGGCCGTAAAACCGCCTGTCCAGGCGCGTCCGCCGGGTTCAGGTAGATCGTCCATAAGATCGTCGTGATGGTCGGCCGCTGATCGGCGGGTACGGTTTGCTCGGTCGGCGCTTGACGCACCATTCCCTCGCCAAGCGGGGCCTTTCGCGCCGCCGCCTTCGGCGTGGTTTTTTTCCCTGCCTTGGGGCCGCGCTGGGCCGCTTTTCGGTCCTTTTTTTTGGTCGGCGCGCGAGGCACGGTTGGCAAGCTCCTCATCGGCGGTGGCGCATCGACCGCAACATATGACACAACCTACGCGAGAAGCCCATAGCTGTATCACTCTCTTTCAAAAATTCACCGCTGACGAAAACACACGGCTTAGTGCATGCATGCGGTATTTTATGCCAAAGGCTAAGTTTAAATTTCTCCAAAACCCGATGAGCATGAAAAAAAATAAAAGCCTTACCCAAAAGCCCGCTAATTACCGCTAGTTTATCACAAAAACAACTAAAAGTTGTAAAAGATTTCGCGCCGTCGAATGGTGGTGGCTTGGCTTTGGCGACGACGCGGACGGAGTGCGTATCGTGTCGGACTTTGGCCGGTCTGTCACCTCGACGCTTCACAGCGCCACGGGCCGTCCG
>NZLB01000061.1 GCA_002694075.1 Nisaea sp. | reverse complement strand
ACCAACACATCATTGGGCCATTTGAGGGCCACCGTCCGCGCCGCCGGCAGGGCCGCGCGGACCAGTTGATGAACCGCCAGAGCGGCCACGAAAGTCAGCGTCGCCAGGGGCGCCGGCGCCGGTATCGGTGGCCGCGCCAACAGCGAGCAGTAGAGATTACCGGGCGGCGAAACCCAGGTCCGGCCCCGCCGACCGCGCCCGGCGCTTTGGCAGTCGGCGCGCACCACCAGACCGTGATCGGCGCCGGCGGCCAGCAGGCGGCTGGCTTCGCTATTGGTGCTGTCGACCGCTGGCCGGACAACCACATGGCCGGCGGTCGGCCAGGTCGCGGTCACTTGATGAACAGCGTCTCGGCGGCGAGGCCAGCCAGATCGACCACCGGCGCCGGAATAATAAAGAACAACAAAGTAACGACGGCCGTCGCCCCCATGATCACGCGCATATCGGCGCTCATACCGCTGTCGAGCGCCTGATCGCTGTCGTCGAAATACATCACCTTGATGATGCGGATGTAATAGAACGCGCCCACCACACTGGCCAGGACGCCAATTACCGCGAGGCCGTAGAGGCCGGCGTCAATCGCCGCCAGGAACACATACCACTTGCTGAAAAACCCGGCCAAGGGCGGGATGCCGGCCATCGAAAACATGAAAATCAGCATCGCCAACGCCATCATCGGATGGCTTTTATTCAACCCGGCGAGGTCGCTGATGTTCTCGACATACCGCCCCTCTTTGCGCATCGACAGGATGACCGCGAAGGTGCCGATGTTCATGAACAGATAGATCGCCATGTAAATCAACACACCTTTGGCGCCGGCGGCGTTGCCGGCGGCCACGCCGACCAAGGCGTAGCCCATATGGCCAATCGAACTGTAGGCCATCAGGCGCTTCAGATTGGTTTGCTGGATGGCGGCGATGGCCCCCAACACCATCGAGGCGACGGCGATCAAGGTGATGACCTGTTGCCATTGGTCGGTGACCCCGCCGAAAGGCCCCATCATGGTCCGCAGAATAAGGCAGACGGCGGCCACTTTGGGGGCCACCGCGAACAACGCGGTGACCGGCGTCGGCGCGCCCTCGTAAACATCCGGGGTCCACATATGGAACGGCACGGCCGAGATCTTGAAAGCCAGGCCAGCGATCAAAAAAACCATGCCGACGATCAGTCCCAGGGCCGGCTCGCCCTTGCCCAGCACCTCGGCCAAGGCTTGGAACTGGGTGCTGCCGGCGAAGCCGTAAATCAGCGAACAGCCGTACAGCAACATCCCCGAGGACACCGCGCCAAGGACGAAATATTTCAAACCGGCCTCGGTCGATTTGAGGGAGTCCCGGCGGATCGAGGCGATCACATATAGCGCCAAGCTTTGCAGTTCGATGCCCATGTAGAGGGCGATCAAATCGTTGGCCGACACCATCATCAGCATGCCAATGGTGGCGAACAGCACCAGGATCGGGAACTCGAAACGGTCGCCGCCGTAGGCCCGCATGTAACCAATCGACATCCACACCGCCAACGCCGCGCCGAGCAGGATCAATAACTTAGCGAACTGCGGCAGCAGACCGGTGGCGAATTGGCCATAAAACGCCGTCGCCTGGCCGTCGGCGCCGCTATGGGTGACGACCAAAACCGCCGCCACCACGAAGGCCACCACCGTGCCCCAGGATGTCAACGGTTGCGCGCCGCCACGGTGCGTGAACACGCCATAGACCAGCAACCCCATGCCGGCGACGGCCAAAAACATCTCCGGCAGGGCCGGCAGCATCGCGGGCAATGCGGTGACAGTCATCGTTCAGCCCTCCCCTTGGCGTCAGCGCGACGCGACCGCGACCCCGGCGTTCACCAGGGCGGTCTGATAATTGGCGACCAATTGTTCGACCGACGCCGCCATCGCGTCGAGGAACGGGGTCGGGTAGATGCCCATCCACAGCACCAACGCGATCAATGGCGCGAAAATGGCGATCTCGCGCGGGCTCAAATCGAGAATATTTTTCAAATTCTCTTTATCGAGGACCCCGAAGACCACCCGCCGATAAAGCCACAACATATACGTCGCGCCGAGCACCACGCCGCTGGTCGCCAGCACCGCCAGCCAGGTCGACACCTCGAAAGCCGCCATCAACACCAAGAACTCGCCGACGAACCCGCTGGTCCCCGGCAAACCGACCGAGGCCAGCATGAANANCATGAAAAACANGGCNTAGCGCGGCATGCGATGAACCAGCCCGCCATANTCGGCGATTTCNCGGCTGTGNATNCGGTCNTAGACNACCCCGACGCANAGGAACANNGCGCCNGAGACCACGCCATGNGAGAGCATTTGGAAAATCGAACCCTGCACCCCCTGCTCGGTCATGGTGAAGGCGCCGATGGTCACGAAACCCATGTGGGCGACCGAGGAATAGGCGATCAACTTCTTCATATCGGCTTGCGCCAAGGCGACCAGCGAGGTGTAGATAATGGCCACCACCGACAGCGCGAACACCAGCGGCGCGAAATCGGCCGAGGCCAGTGGGAACATCGGGATGGAAAAGCGCAAAAACCCGTAACCGCCCATTTTCAGCAGGACCCCGGCGAGAATCACCGAGCCGGCGGTGGGGGCCTCGACATGGGCGTCCGGCAACCAGGTATGCACCGGCCACATCGGCACTTTGACCGCGAAAGACGCGAAAAACGCCAGCCACAGCCAAGTTTGCAATTCCGGACCGAACAGACCGGCTTGCATCAAGGTCGGGATATCGGTGGTGCCAGCCTGAAAGTACATGGTCAAGATGGCCAGCAGCATCAGCACCGAGCCGGCCAACGTGTAGAGGAAAAACTTGAACGCCGCGTAAACGCGCCGCGGCCCGCCCCACACCCCGATGATCAGAAACATCGGGATCAGGACGCCTTCGAAGAAGATGTAAAAGACCAGGATGTCGAGGGCGCAGAACATGCCGACCATCAAAGTCTCGAGGACCAGGAAGGCGATCATGTATTCCTTCACCCGCACCTGCACGGCGTCCCACGCCGACAGAATGCAGATCGGTGTCAGCAAGGTCGACAACAACACGAAGAACAGCGAGATGCCGTCGACGCCCATTTTGTAGCCGATTTGGCCGCTGGCGATCCATGTCACCGACTCGACCATTTGGAAGCCGGCGTCGCGGTTGTCGAAATTAGCCCACACCAATAGGGAAATCAGAAAGGTGACCAAAGAGGTCCACAGCGCCACGAAACGCGCGTTGCGGGCCACCACCNCTTCGTCGCCACGCGTCAACAGAATCATCAACGCGCCGACCAGCGGCAAGAACGTCACCAGCGACAGCAAGGGCCAATCACTTAACATGCGCTCAACCCCCGTGGAAAATCAGATACCAGGATAGNATCACCACCACCCCGATCAACATCGCGAAGGCGTAGTGATAAACGAATCCCGATTGCACCGCCGACGCCCGACCGGCGAGAAACTTGGCCGCCGCCGAAACCCCGTCCGGACCATAACCGTCGATAATGTCGCCATCGCCGGTTTTCCAGAAAAAGCGCCCCAGGCGCAGGGCCGGCCGCACGAACAGCCAGTCGTAGAGCTCGTCGAAATACCACTTGTTGAAGAGGAACGAGTAGACCGGTTGCACCGCGCTGGCGATNCGGTCGGCACTGCCTGGGCGCAGCATGTAAATCACATAGGCGAGCGCGATGCCGACCACGCCGACAACGATCGGCGCCAGTTTGACCCACAGCGGGACGTGATGGGCCGCTTCGACCGTGTTATGGCCCTCCAGCACCAACAGCGACGCGCCCCAGAAAGCGTCCATGTCACTGCCGACAAAAGTGTTGTAACCGAGCCACCCGGCGAACACCGCGCCGATCGCCAGGATGAACAAGGGCACGGTCATCACGAGAGGCGATTCATGCACATGGCTCATCACCTCGGCCGAGGCCCGCGGCGGGCCGTGGAAGGTCATAATCAGCAAACGCCAACTGTAAAACGCGGTCATCAGCGCCGCCGCGATGCCCAGCCAGAAGGCCAAATAGCCAACCGTGCTATGGGCCGCGTAGGCGGCCTCCAGGATGATGTCCTTGGAATAGAAGCCGGCGAAAAACGGCAGCCCGGCGAGCGCCAAACTGCCGATCCACATCATCGCGTAGGTGAACGGGATTTTCTTATAAATCCCGCCCATTTTGCGCATGTCTTGCTCGTCCGACATGGCGTGGATCACCGAACCGGCGCCAAGGAACAGCAGCGCCTTGAANAAGGCGTGNGTCATCAGATGGAAGATCGCCGCCGAATAGGCCGAAACGCCCAACGCGAAAAACATGTAGCCAAGCTGTGAGCAGGTCGAATAGGCGATCACCCGCTTAATATCGGTCTGCGTCATGCCGATGGTGGCAGCGAAAAAGGCGGTCGCCGCGCCAATCACGGTGACTACCGCCAAGGCGGTCTCGGAATACTCCATCAACGGCGACATGCGGGCGACCAGNAAAACCCCGGCGGTGACCATGGTCGCGGCGTGAATCAGGGCGGACACCGGGGTCGGCCCTTCCATCGCGTCCGGCAGCCAGGTGTGCAGGCCCANTTGCGCNGACTTGCCCATGGCGCCAATGAACAACAACAGNCAAACCANGGTGATGGCGTCGAATTCGCCGCCGAGGAAGCTGAGCGTGGTGTCCTGTTTGCTGGCCGCCATGGCGAAAATGCTGTCGAGATGGATCGTGTCGAACAACAAGAAGGCCCCAAAAATNCCNAGCGCGAAGCCGAAATCGCCGACCCTGTTGACCAAAAACGCTTTGATCGCGGCGGCATTGGCGGTTGGCTTGTGGAACCAGAAGCCAATNAGCAAATACGAGGCGACGCCAACCCCTTCCCAACCGAAAAACAACTGAATGAGATTGTCGGCGGTCACCAGCATCAGCATGGCGAAGGTGAAAAACGACAGGTAGGCCATGAACCGCGNTTTATTCGGNTCGTGGCTCATATAGCCGATGGAATAGACNTGGACCATCNCCGANACGGTCGTCACGACNATCACCATGACCGCCGTCAAGGTGTCGAATTTCAACGCCCAATTGGCCTCGAAATTACCCGAGTTGATCCAGGTCAGCACCTCGACGGTGCGCNCATTGCCGGCCAGCGCGACATCCTGAAAGGTGATCCAGCCCAGCACCGCCGACACCAACATGCAGGCGCAGGTGACAATCTGNGATCCGCGGTCGCCGATTTGACGGCCAAAAAAGCCGGCGATGATGGCGCCNAAAAGCGGCAGGAAGACAATCGCGTGCAACATGCCCCTAGCCTTTCATCATGTTGATGTCCTCAACCGCGATGGAATCGCGGTTGCGGAAATAGACGACNAGGATGGCCAAACCGATGGCNGCCTCGGCCGCCGCCACGGTCAGCACGAACATGGCGAAGATCTGGCCGACCAAATCGTTGAGGAAGGACGAAAACGCCACCAGGTTGATGTTCACCGCCAACAGCATCAACTCCACCGACATCAAGATGACGATGACGTTTTTGCGGTTGATGAAAATCCCAACGATCCCAAGCGTGAACAAAATAGCCGCCACCGTCAGGTAATGGGCCAAGCCGATTTCCCACATGGCCTACACTCCCTCGCCTTTGCCGACATCNACCAGGTCGACCACCTCGCCCGGCCGGCGACNGATTTGCGNCGCGACGCTTTGGCGGAGCACCCCGCCGCGTTGGCGCAGGGTCAACACGATGGCGCCAATCATGGCGACCAACAAAATCAGTCCCGACGCCTGAAACAGCAGGACGTAGCGGGTGTACAGCAATTGCCCGATGGCGCGGGTGTTCGATACCGTGTCGGGCGCCGGCGTCGGCGCGCCGGCCGCGGCGACCACCTCCGGACCAAGGGAATAGGCGCCAATCGACACCAATACCTCAATCAGCAGGACCACCCCGATCAGCAAGCCAATCGGCAGATAGGCCTGAAATCCTTGGCGAAGTTCGGCGAAATTGATGTCCAGCATCATCACCACAAACAGGAACAGCACCGCCACCGCGCCGACGTAGACGATGACCAACATCATCGCGATGAATTCCGCGCCCATCAGCAGGAACAAGGCCGCCGCGTTGAAAAACGCAAGGATGAGGAACAACACCGAGTGCACCGGGTTGCGCGAGCTGACGACCATGATCGCCGAACTCACCGCCACAAAGGCGAACAAGTAGAAGACCAGCGCTTGGATCACTTTGTTTCCCCCCTGGCGCTCAGGTTTCCCTGAACGCCAATCCATTTTTTGCCGTCATCACAATGACGTAGTGCTGAATTTTCTTCGCCGCCTTAACGGTATGGCGCGTCTTGCGCCAGATTAAGCGCGATCTCGCGCTCCCAGCGGTCTCCGTTCTCCAGCAGTTTGTCCTTGTTGTAAAACAGTTCTTCCCGCGTTTCGGTGGCAAACTCGAAGTTCGGCCCTTCGACAATCGCATCGACCGGACAGGCTTCCTGACAAAAGCCGCAATAGATGCATTTGGTCATATCGATGTCGTAACGGGTTGTGCGCCGGCTGCCATCGTCACGCGGTTCGGCCTCGATGGTGATGGCCTGGGCCGGGCAGATCGCTTCACAGAGTTTGCAGGCGATGCAGCGTTCCTCACCGTTGGGATACCGGCGCAAGGCGTGCTCGCCGCGAAAACGCGGGCTCAACGGCCCCTTTTCATAGGGGTAGTTGATGGTGTGCTTTTTCTTAAACATATACCGCAGGGTCAACCACATGCCCGAAACCAATTCGGTCAGCAGCAGGGCGCGGGTGGGACGATCGGCGATGGCCATGGCGAGGCTCCCGGTCAGGCGGTCGGCAACAGGTCGAAGGCGACCAGCACACCGGCGGTGGCGATCACCCAGAACAGCGAGAACGGCAAAAAGACTTTCCAGCCTAGCCGCATCAATTGGTCGTAGCGGTACCGTGGGAAGGTGGCCCGCACCCACAGGAAAAAGAACAGAACGAGGCAAATTTTAGCGATCAGCCACAGCGGCCCGGGGATCCAATTGAACGGCGCGATATCGAGCGGCGGCAGCCAACCGCCCAGGAAAAGGATCGCGGTCATCGCGCTCATCAGGATCATGTTGGCGTATTCACCGAGGAAGAACAGCGCGAAACTCATCGCCGAATATTCGACGAAAAAGCCGGCGACAATCTCCGACTCCCCTTCCGGCAGGTCGAAGGGATGACGGTTGGTTTCGGCCAGGATCGAGATGAAAAAGATCACGAACATGGGAAACAGCGGAATGAAGAACCAGAGATTCTGTTGCGCCTCGACCACTTTGGTCAGGTTGAGGGAACCAACGCAAAGCAACACCGTCACCATCACGAAACCGATGGAAACCTCGTAGGACACCATCTGCGCGGCCGACCTGAGCGCGCCCAAAAAGGCGTATTTCGAGTTCGACGCCCAGCCGGCCATGATCACGCCGTAGACGCCAAGCGAGGAAATCGCGAACAGGTAGAGCACGCCGACGTTGATATCGGCCAACACCATGCCGGCGTCGAACGGAATCACCGCCCACGCGATCAAACTCAAGATAAAGGTCAACATCGGCGCCATGATGAAGACCGTGCGATTGGCGCCGGCCGGCAAAATGGTTTCCTTGATGAACAATTTGAGCCCGTCGGCCAGCGGCTGACCAAGGCCGAAGGGACCGACGACGTTCGGCCCCTTACGCAATTGCATCGCGCCAATGACCTTGCGTTCGGCATAGGTCAGGTAAGCCACCCCGAGCAACAAGGGCACCACAATCGCCAGGATTTTGGCGACAATAATCACCGNNGGCAGCGCGAGGGTCAAAACCTGGTCAAACATGGCGCGGCGTCCCTGCCCTNATTATCCGTNGGTGCCGGTGCGCGCGGCTTTGCCGTCGACAAAGGCCTCGGTNCACTGAGCCATCGTTTCCGAAGCCCGGCTGATCGGATCGGTTTGATAGAAATTGGNGATGGTCGCCGCGAACGGCGCGGGATCGGTGTCGCCGGCCGCGCCAAAGGCGCCCCAATCGCTTGGCGCCTGCATGTCGATCATCTCGAAATGCGGATGCTGGGCGACCAACACGGCGCGAAGCCCGGCCAAATCGTCATAGCCGAGATCGACCTCAAGTTCACCGGCCAAGGCGCGCAGAATTTTCCAATCCTCGCGCGCTTCGCCCGGCGGGAAGACCGCCCGCAGACCCATTTGCACACGCCCCTCGCTGTTGACGTAGAGGCCGTCCTTCTCGGTGTAGGCGGCGCCCGGCAGGATGACATCGGCGCGGTGGGCGCCGCGGTCGCCGTGGTGGCCCTGATAAACCACAAAGGCATCGCCCAAGTCGCCGGCGTCGATTTCGTCGGCGCCGAGGAGGTAAACCATTTTGACCGTGCCGGCCTGGGCCCCGGCCAAAATTTCCGCGGTCGCCAGACCACCTTCAGCCGGCAACAGGCCAAGATCCAATCCGCCAACCCGGGAAGCCGCGGTGTGCAACACGTTGAAACCGTTCCAGTCGTCGCGGACCAGCCCGTAATTCTCGGCGATGTCACGGGCGAGCGCCAGCATGGCGGCACCGTCGGCGCGCGCCAGCGCGCCATTGCCAATCACCAACATCGGCCGTTCGGCGGCTTTCAGCGCCTCGGCGAAAGGGTGGTCGCCAGCGGCGATGGCGCGCAGGGTTTCGGCCCCCGCGCCCAAATATTCATGGTCATAGGTTAGCGGCGCCGGCGCCCCAACCAAGCCGACCTTGAAGGCGCCATCGGCGAGCCAGCGTTTGCGCACACGGGCATTCCACACCGGCGCCTCCCAGCGCGGATTGGTGCCGATCAACAGCAACGCGTCGGCTTCCTCCACCCCAATGAAGCCGCTGTTGAACACATAACCGGCGCGCGCGCCACCACCGACCCGCGCGCCGTCCTGGCGGCAATCGAGGTTGGCCACGCCTTTGGCGTCCATCAGTTGTTTCAAGGCGAACATCGCCTCGGCGTCGGCCTGATCGCCGACAATGGCGGCAATTTCATGGGGCTCGACCGCGTTGAAGCGGGCGGCCACGGCGGCCAGCGCCTCGGTCCAGCTAGCCGGCACCAATTTACCGTCGCGGCGCACGAAGGGCCGGTCCAAGCGCTGGCGCGACAGGCCGTCACAGGCATGGCGTGTCTTGTCGGAAATCCATTCCTCGTTGACTTCCTCGTGCAGACGCGGCAGCACTCGCAAAACCTGGCCGCCGCGGGCATCCACACGGATATTGGCGCCCATGGCGTCCATTACGTCGATGGTCTCGGTCTTCTTCAATTCCCATGGCCGCGCCGCGAAGGCGTAGGGCTTGGAGGTCAAGGCGCCAACCGGACACAGATCGACGACATTGCCGGACATTTCCGAATCCAGCGATTGCTCAAGATAGGTGGTGATCTCGGCGTCTTCCCCGCGGTTTAACAAACCCATTTGGTCGACACCGGCGACCTCGGTGGTGAAACGCACGCAGCGGGTGCAATGGATACAGCGGGTCATGATGGTTTTGACCAACGGTCCCATGTTTTTGTCGACCACCGAGCGTTTCAATTCGCCATAGCGGCTGTCCGGGTCACCGTAACCCATCGCTTGATCTTGCAAATCACACTCGCCGCCCTGGTCGCAGATCGGGCAATCCAGCGGGTGGTTGATCAGCAAAAACTCCATCACTCCCTGACGGGCCTTTTTGACCTTTTCCGAGTCGGTGCTGATCACCATGCCGTCCCCGGCCGGCATGGCGCAGGAGGCGACCGGTTTCGGCGCCCGCTCCATTTCCACCAAACACATGCGGCAGTTGCCCGCGACCGATAAGCGCTCGTGATAACAGAAGCGCGGAATTTCAGCGCCAGCCGCCTCACAAGCTTGCAGCACGGTGGCGCCTGGCTCGACCTCGACCTCGATCCCGTTGACCGTCAGCTTTGGCATGGTCCCTCTCCGTCCGCCGGCCGTTATTCGGCGGCGATCGCCGATTGGCGATCAATAATACGTTGTTCGATATCCGCGCGAAAATGGCGGATCAATCCTTGGATCGGCCATGCCGCGGCGTCGCCCAGGGCGCAGATCGTATGGCCTTCGACCTGGCGGGTGACGTCTTCCAGCGCGTCAATTTCGGAAATGTCGGCCTCGCCGGTCACCAACCGGCTCATCACCCGGTACATCCACCCGGTGCCCTCGCGGCAGGGTGTGCACTGGCCGCAGCTTTCGTGCATGTAGAAATGCGATAGCCGCTGAATCGCCTCAATGATATCGGTGCGCCGGCCAAACGCTTCCTTGGCCATCACGATCACCGCCGCCGTGCCAAGCCCTGAACGCACCTCGCGCAAGCTGTCGAAATCCATCAGCACATCGTCGCAAATTGGCTTCGGCAAACACGGCACCGACGAGCCGCCGGGAATCACCGCCAATAGATTCTCCCAGCCACCGATCACCCCACCGGCGTGCCGGTCAAGCAATTCGCGCAGCGAGAGGCTCATTTCTTCTTCGACCGTGCACGGGTTGTTGACGTGCCCGGAGATGCAGAACAGCTTGGTGCCGGTGTTGTTTTCGCGGCCAAAGCCGGCGAACCACGCCGGCCCGCGGCGCAGGATGGTCGGCACCACGGCGATGCTTTCGACATTGTTCACCGTCGTCGGGCAGCCATAGACGCCAGCGGCCGCGGGGAACGGCGGTTTCATGCGCGGTTGGCCCTTTTTGCCTTCCAAGCTTTCCAACAGCGCCGATTCCTCGCCACAAATGTAAGCGCCGGCACCGCGATGAACGACGATGTCAAAATCCCAGCCGCTGCCACAGGCGTTAGGTCCGATCAAGCCAGCTTCACGCGCCTCATCAACGGCGGCCTGCAAGCGATTGGCTTCATTATAAAACTCGCCGCGCACATAGATGAAAGNGGTATGGGCCTGCATGGCGAAACTGGCGACCAGGGCGCCTTCCACCAGTTTNTGCGGGTCATGGCGCAGGATTTCCCGGTCTTTGCACGTGCCGGGCTCGGACTCATCGGCGTTGATGACCAAATAGTGCGGCCGGTCGGCAACTTCTTTGGGCATAAACGACCATTTCATTCCGGTTGAGAAACCCGCGCCGCCGCGCCCGCGGAGGCCGGATTCCTTGACCTCCTCGATAATTTTCTCACGGCCGCGTTCGAGCAGCGCCTTGGTGCCGTCCCAATCGCCGCGGGCGCGCGCGCCAGCCAATCCCCAATCGCCCTGCCCGTAAAGATTGGTGAAAATCCGGTCTTGGTCCTTCAGCATCAATCCTCTCCCGCGGCGGACGTTTCCTGGCCGGCCGTTTCCGTCAACGAAGTCGCGCCCGGCGCCGGCATGGCGCCGGTGCGCCCGGCCATCGAGCCGGGCGTCGGCACCTCGTCGCGGGCCAGCGCGTCCAGCAAACTCACTGTTTTGTCGTAATCCAGGTCTTCGTAAAAATCGTCATTGACCTGCAGGATCGGCGCGTTGGCGCAGGCGCCCAGACACTCGACCTCGAGCAGGGAAAACTTACCGTCGGCGGACATACCTTTGTTGGCGATGCCGAGACGGTCCTTGATCGCCTTGATCACACTGTCGGAGCCGCGCAGCCAACAAGGCGTGGTCCGGCAGGCTTGCAGATAGTACGCGCCGACCGGCGCCAAATTGTACATCGAATAGAAAGTCGCAACTTCAAGCACGCGAATCGGCGCCATGCCCAATTTCTCGCCAATCACGTCGATCGCCGCCATGGGTATCCAATTGTCATGCTGTCGTTGGGCCAGGTCGAGCAAGCCCATCACCGCGCTTTGTCCCCGCCCCGCCGGATATTTGGCGATCAGCGCGTCGGCTTTCTCCAGATTTTCCGGCGTGAAAGCGAAGGTGGCCGGCTGTTCGGCCGCGATCGGACCGGCGGTCATCGATCGATCTCCCCGAAAACGATATCCAACGAGCCGATGATCGCCACCGTGTCAGCCAGCATATGGCCGCGCGACATGGCGTCCATGGCGGCGAGAAAAGCGAAACCCGGCGCCCGGATTTTGCACTTGTAGGGTCGGTTGCTGCCGTCGGCGACCAAATACACACCGAACTCGCCCTTTGGCGCCTCGACGGCGGTGTAGGTCTCGCCGGCCGGCACCCGATAACCCTCGGTGTATAGTTTGAAGTGATGGATCAGGGCTTCCATCGACTGTTTCATATCGGCACGGCGCGGCGGGGCGACCTTGTGATCCTCGGTCATGACCGGTCCCGCCGGCATATCGGCCAAGCACTGCTTGATGATTTTCAAGCTTTCGCGCATCTCGGCGACACGCACCAAATAACGGGCGTAGCAATCGCCGGTCTTACCGATGGCCACGGAGAAATCGATTTTATCATAGGCGTCATAAGGCTGCGCTTTGCGCAGATCCCACGGCACGTCCGAGCCGCGCAGGCATGGACCGCTAAAGCCCAAATCCAGCGCCTTTTCCCGGTCGACCACGCCGATATCCACCGTCCGCTGCTTGAAAATACGGTTTTCGGTCAGCAGGCTTTCCAAATCGTCGATAAACTTGGGGAACTTGTCGGCCCAGGCCAGGATGTCGGCGTCCATGCCGACGGGCATGTCCTGATGCACCCCACCCGGCCGGAAATAGGCGGCGTGCAAGCGCGCGCCACAAACCCGCTCATAAAACTCCATCAGCGTTTCGCGCTCTTCAAATCCCCATAACAGCGGGGTCATGGCGCCGACGTCGATGGCGAAGGTGGTGATGTTCAAAATGTGATTGAGCACGCGCGACAGTTCAGCGAACAACACGCGGATATATTGGCCGCGCTCCGGCACGTCGATGGCGAGCAATTTTTCAACCGCCAGCGCATAGGCGTGTTCCTGCGACATCGGCGAGACATAGTCCAAGCGGTCGAAATAAGGCACCGCCTGTAGATAGGTTTTGTGTTCGATCAATTTCTCGGTGCCGCGATGCAACAACCCGATATGCGGATCTGCCCGGTGCACCACTTCGCCATCCATCTCCAGAACCAAACGCAGGACGCCGTGAGCGGCTGGATGCTGCGGCCCGAAGTTAAGTGTCAGCGGCTTGATTTGCGCCTCAGCCATCGGCTTCGCCTTCCTTCACTTTCTCGTCACCGGGGAGTAACGAGGTGGCCCCTTCCCAGGGCGACAAATAGTCGAAACTTCGAAAATCCTGGGCCAGTTGCACGGGTTCCTGAACCACCCGTTTTTCGACCTCGTCGTAACGCACCTGAACGTGGCCGGTCAGCGGGAAATCCTTGCGCAGGGGGTGGCCTTCGAAGCCATAATCGGTCAGCAGACGGCGCAGATCGGGATGCTCGGAAAAATAAACCCCGTACATGTCCCAGGCCTCACGCTCATACCACGCGGCCGAGCTAAAAACCGGCACCGCCGAAGGCACCGGCGTCGCCTCGTCGGTCGCCACTTTAACCCGCACCCGTTGCACGGTGGCGATGCTCAACAGAATATAAACGACATCGAAGCGGGCCGCGCGGGTCGGATAATCGACCACCGTCAAGTCCATCAACGCCTTAAACTGGCATCGGCTGTCATCGCGCAGGTAGGACAGTACCCGCAGCACATCATCCGCCGTCGTAGTGATCACCAATTCGCCGTGATCAACCGCGACTTCCCGCACCGCCGCCGCCAGATGGCCGGCGATATGCTCGGCCAGATCGCCGGCGAGTGTCGCTTCGTCAGTCAACGCCATTCATACTCTCCCGGGCGCCGCGCGTTAGCGCGCGATGGTCGCCGTGCGTCGAATTTTTTTCTGAAGTTGCAAGACCCCGTAGAGCAAGGCTTCGGCGGTCGGCGGACAGCCCGGCACATAGACATCGACCGGCACAATCCGGTCACACCCCCGCACCACCGAGTACGAATAGTGGTAGTAACCGCCGCCATTGGCGCAGGAGCCCATCGAAATCACCCAGCGCGGCTCGGCCATCTGGTCGTAAACCTTGCGCAGGGCCGGCGCCATCTTATTGGTCAGCGTACCAGCCACGATCATGACGTCGGATTGCCGGGGGCTCGGTCGAAAAACCATTCCGAATCGGTCGAGGTCATAGCGGCTGGCGGCCGAATGCATCATTTCAACCGCGCAACAGGCGAGCCCAAAGGTCATCGGCCAAAGCGAGCCGCTGCGCGCCCAGTTGAACAGTTTATCGGCCTGCGCGATCACAAAGCCTTTGTCGCGCAGTTCGTCGCCGACGGCGCCGAGAATCGCGTCCTGGTCGGTACCGACCGGCGGGGTCGCTTCCAACCGCGTGTCCGACGTGATTACTCCCATTCCAACGCCCCTTTTTTCCATTCGTAAATGAAGCCCACGGTCAGCACACCGAGGAACAAGATCATCGACCAGAACCCAAACATGCCAACGTCGCCGAGTGAAATCGCCCAAGGAAACAGGAACGCCACCTCAAGGTCGAAGATGATGAACAGGATGGCGACCAGGTAAAAGCGCACATCGAACTGCCCGCGCGAGTCATTGAACGCCTCGAAGCCGCATTCGTAGGCCGAGAGTTTTTCCGAATCCGGCCGACTTGGTCCGATTACCATCGACCCGAACGCCATGACCACCGCCAGACCGACGGCGATCAGCAAGAAAATGAGGATCGGTAGATAGTCTTGGAGCAAGCCCGGTAGCGCGTCTTGGACTGTCATGATGTTGTGACCCCGTTATCACATCGCGCCGCACTATAAGCCGCCTCCGCACCCATGAAAAGGCGGCGCGCCGGCAATTCCGCTTGGAATTGGTAAAAACGATGGGTTTTGGCGGAGACAAATTGTCGCTTGGCGAAGGGCGGTGCGACGTGGCGGGAGTGACGGGACTCGAACCCGCGGCCTCCGGCGTGACAGGCCGGCGCTCTAACCAACTGAGCTACACCCCCAAGCCGCAGGTGACCGCCATGACCGGCGTCACCAAAGCGCTGGATGTACAGCGGTGAAACGGGGCTGTCAATATGACATGACCAAAGGCCGACATTTCTTACATCCGCCCCTTGAACGGGGATAACGATTCGGGCAAATCTGACGGCGGCCGGCTTCCCCACGCGGACCCGGCCGCGCCCCGCCGGGCGCCTATCACGACGGAGCCACCCGCGCCATGATGACTGACGCCGACTACAAGCGCCTTTTGAAGCTGGTCAAATTGCTCGGCAGCACGAACGATGGCGAGGTCATCAACGCCGTGACGGCGGTCAGCCGCATGTTGAATCAGCACGGTCTGGCCTGGGATGATTTGATTCTGCCGCGCAAGCTACTACCGGTGCGGGCGCGTGCGGTCGAGCCGATGGTGGCCGTGTCGTCGGGGCCGCAGGAGCCGATCCCGCTCAGCCAAGCGACACCGCAAATCATGTACGACGCACTTTTGGACAGTCCGAATTTATCGCCATCTATTCGCCGCGATATTCTCGGCTATCGCAATGCCATCGCCGACGGTCGGGTCAGCGCCGAAATGCGCGCCGACCTGCGCAGTCTTTATCATCACGTGATTCTCCAAGGCCGTCACGTGTGAGGTCGGCCGCGCTGTCCGCGACCCGACTGGTGGGCGCTGACGGGTTCGAACCGCCGACCTTCTGGGTGTAAACCAGACGCTCTCCCAGCTGAGCTAAGCGCCCTCGCCGCTACAAACGGCAAACGCCGCTACCAAAAAGGTGGCGGCGCCTAACCGATAAGCCAAGGAAGTTTAAGTTAGTTCAAGGCGTCTTTCAGACCTTTTCCAGCCTTGAATTTCGGCTGCTTCGAGGCCGGAATGTTGATTTTCGCGCCGGTTTGCGGGTTGCGCCCTTCGCTGGCCGCACGGTGCGCGACACTGAACGTACCGAAACCAACCAAGCGAACGTCGTCGCCGGTTTTCAGAGCATCGGTGATGGTATCAAGGACGGCATCAACCGCGCGGCTGGCATCGGCTTTCGACAAATCAGCGGCTGTCGCAATCGATGCGATGAGTTCGTTCTTATTCACGTCCGAGCCTCCCTTAGGAAAAATTAATGACAGCGACCATGACGGCCACTGTGCGAGCACTGTAGGGCAGGCAAATCTCCTGCGTCAATCATGGAAGCCGCGCAAAACAACGAATCCTGAAGCATCTGTGGCATAAACCACCCAGGCTGTCGGCGCGCGAAGAGCGACCGACGCCGCCCGGCATTAAACGGCCCGCCGATTTGCGAAGGTCGCGCGCCCGTGGCGCGTTAATGGGTGACCACTTTGCCGCTGGTTTCCTCGACACCGCCCCGCACCGCCGGATGATCGCCGGTTTCCGCCAATTCGGCCGGTAACGGCTCACTGACCAGAGCCTTGGACAAAACCTCGTCAACCATCGCCACCGGAATGATTTCCAAACCTTTTTTGACGTTGGCCGGAATTTCCGCCAGGTCCTTTTCGTTCTCCACCGGGATCAAGACGGTTTTCAAGCCACCACGCAACGCCGCCAACAGTTTTTCCTTTAGCCCGCCAATGGGCAGGACCCGCCCGCGCAATGTTACCTCGCCGGTCATGGCGACGTCGCGCCGTACCGGAATGCCGGTGAGCACCGAAACGATGGATGTGACCATGGCGACACCCGCCGAGGGGCCGTCCTTCGGCGTCGCCCCTTCCGGCACGTGGACATGGATATCGCGATCTTCGAACACCTTGGGCTGAATACCAAAGCTGAGACTCCGCGATTTGACGAAACTTTCGGCGGCCTGCACGGACTCGCGCATCACCTCGCCCAGTTTCCCGGTCGCGTTAACCTTACCTTTACCCGGCACGGTCACCGACTCAATCGACAGCAGCTCGCCACCGACCTCGGTCCAGGCAAGGCCGGTCACCACGCCGACCATGTCTTGATCCTCGACCTCGCCGAAGCGATACTTGCGAACGCCCGCGAATTTCGACAAATTCTTGCGGCTAACCGCAACCTTGACCGCGCCGCCGGTGACAATCGCCTTGACCGCTTTGCGGGCCAAATTGGCCAATTCGCGTTCCAAGCTACGAACCCCGGCTTCGCGGGCGTAATAGCGGATCAAATCGCGCACCCCGTCGTCCGAGATAGACCATTCGCCGTCCTTCAACCCATGCTCTTTGCGCTGTTTGGGGATCAGGTGGCGTTTGGCGATCTCGACCTTCTCATCCTCGGTGTAGCCGGATAGGCGGATAATCTCCATCCGGTCCAACAGGGGTTGCGGCATATTCAACGAGTTGGCGGTGGTCACGAACATGACATCCGACAAGTCGTAATCCACCTCCAGATAGTGATCTTGGAAGGTGTTGTTTTGTTCGGGGTCCAAAACCTCGAGCAGAGCCGATGACGGGTCGCCGCGATAATCGGCCCCTAATTTGTCGATTTCATCCAGCAAAAACAATGGGTTGGATGTTTTCGCCTTCTTCATGCCCTGGATCACCTTGCCCGGCAGTGAGCCGATATAGGTACGCCGATGGCCGCGGATTTCGGCCTCGTCCCGAACGCCGCCCAGCGACATGCGCACGAAATTGCGCCCGGTGGCTTTGGCGATGGAGCGGCCAAGCGAGGTTTTACCAACGCCCGGCGGGCCCACGAGACACAGAATCGGGCCTTTGATCTTGCCGACACGTTGCTGCACGGCCAGATATTCCAAGATCCGCTCTTTGACCTTTTCCAAGCCATAGTGGTCACGATCCAGGATTTCCTGAGCCAAATGGATGTCTTTTTTGACCCGCGCCCGCTTTTTCCACGGAATGCCAACTAGCCAGTCCAGATAATTGCGCACCACCGTCGCCTCGGCTGACATCGGGCTCATATTGCGCAGCTTGCGCAACTCGGCATGGGCCTTTTCGCGGGCTTCCTTGGACAGCTTGGTTTGCTCGATCTGCTCTTCCAATTCTTGAAGCTCGTCACGGCTCTCTTCAGCCTCGCCAAGCTCCTTCTGGATGGCCTTCATCTGCTCGTTCAAATAATATTCGCGCTGGGTCTTCTCCATCTGCCGCTTGACCCGGCTGCGGATGCGCTTTTCGACCTGCAGGACGCCAATCTCGCCCTCCATGATGCCATAGACCTTTTCCAACCGCTCGGTGACGCTCACGGTCTCTAACAGGTCCTGCTTTTCGGCGATCTTCAGGACCAAATGCGAGGCCACGGTATCCGCCAGTTTGCTGGCGTCGGTGATCTGATTAACCGACACCAAAACTTCTGGCGGGATCTTTTTGTTCAGCTTGATGTATTGCTCGAACTGGGACACCGCGGCGCGGGCCATCGCGTCGGTCTCCTCGGCTTCGGCCGCGCTGTCGTCCTCAACGACGATCTCCGCCTCGGCTTCGAAAAACTCTTCACGCGCTGTGTAACCCGTGATGCGGGCCCGCGCGCCGCCCTCGACCAACACCTTAACAGTGCCATCGGGCAGCTTCAGCAGCTGCAAAATCGTGCCAATGGTGCCCAGGGAGTAAATATCGTCGGTTGACGGGTCATCGTGGCTGGCGTCTTTCTGCGATACCAGGAGGATCTGCTTGTCCTCCTCCATCACGTCCTCCAGCGCCCGCACCG
>NZLB01000060.1 GCA_002694075.1 Nisaea sp. | reverse complement strand
CTTCTGGTGGAGTTGTCGCGGTTGGCGATGCGTGAATTCACCCTGATCAGCGTGCAGAAAAAGCAAAAATCCCAACTCGCCAAGTTAGAACTGGAAAGTAAGCTGCGCCGTAACCTGGCCGCCGAACTGGAGCGGCAACGCCGCAACGCGGTCGATGAGGCGACGTTCAAAAGCGAGTTTCTGGCCAATATGAGCCATGAAATCCGCACGCCGTTAAACGGCGTGATCGGCATCGCCGAGTTGCTGCAAGACACCGAATTAACCGACGAACAGTCGGAATATCTGAAGACTCTGCTGGGCAGCGCGGACAATTTGCTACGGATTATCAACGACATCCTCGATATCTCGAAAATCGAGGCCGATCAGATGACCTACGAGCAAATTCCGTTCTGTTTGAAAACCGAGATCGGTTTGGTTGCCGATAATTTGGCGACCAAGGCGCACGCCAAAAATATCGAGGTTATCGTCGAGGTTGAGCCGGACTTCCCCAGCGCGGTGATTGGCGACCCGGTGCGGGTGACGCAAATCCTCTACAATATCGCAGGCAACTCGGTGAAATTCACCGACGAGGGCTACGTGCTGATCCGCCTCGAGCGGCTGACCGACAAACGCATCAAGATCACCGTCAAGGACACCGGCATTGGCATGAGCGAGGAAGGCGTCGCGACCCTGTTCGAGAAATTCTCGCAGGCCGACAATTCCATTACCCGGCGCTTCGGCGGCACCGGCCTGGGCATGGCCATTGTCTCCAAACTGGTCGAGGCGTTCAAAGGTGAGATCAACGTCGCCTCGGAGTTGGGCGAGGGCACGGAAATTTCCATCGAACTGGAAATCCCGACCGCCGAGGAAGCGACCGCGCCGACGATCTCCAGCAATATTGAAAATCTGCGCTGTTTGGTGGTCGACGACATCGACCTCAACCGGTCGATCATCCGTAAGACTTTGGAACGTCATGGCGCGATCGTCCAGGAATCGCCCGATGGCTTCGACGCCATTGGCGCCATTGACCGCGCCGGCGCCTTTGGTCAGCCGTTTGAACTGTTGGTAACCGATTATAACATGCCGGGCATGAGCGGGGCGGAGTTGATCACCCGCATGCGCGCTGGGGGTCACGATTTGCCGGCCATGTTGTTGTCCAGTAGCGGCATGACGGCGGAAATGAAAGCCGTTAAAATCGACCGCATTATCACCAAGCCGGTGTTGAGTGATCAGTTGATCGCGGCGGTTGGCCGGATCACCGCCGAACGGCGCGCGCCGGAGGCCAGCGCTACCCCGGCCGCTGCGCAAGCCGCCAAGCCGGCGGTTTCGTCGGCGCCGCCGACCGCCGCGGTGGCGCCGGAGGCGGCCGCCGTCGAGACGGCGGACGCCAGTGCCGGCCCATTGGAAGGCCTGAACTTCCTTGTCGCCGAAGATAACGCAACCAATCAAATGGTGATTGGCAAGGTGCTGACCAAACTGGGCAGTGCCGGCCATAAAATTTGTGAAAATGGCCAATTGGTGGTCGATGAATTTCTCAGTAATCCGGCCTATGACTTCATTCTCATGGACATTCAAATGCCGGTGATGAGTGGTTTGGACGCGACCGCCGCGATCCGCGACAGCGGCGCCGATGGTGCGGCCGTGCCGATTATCGCCTTAACCGCCAACGCAGTTGAGGGCGACCGGGAAAAATACTTGCGCGAGGGATTTTCCGGCTATGTGTCCAAGCCCATCAAACGGCCGGCCCTGATCGCCGAAATCGACAAATTGCGCGCCCAAGCGCTCGAGCGGGCGATCGCGGAGGATTAAGACCGGCTCAACCCTTTTTCATCACCGCCTTTACCTTGCGATGCAAGGTGGCGGCGTCGAAGGGTTTGACGATGTAATTCGAGACACCGGCCTGTTTGGCCTCAAGGATTTGGCTTTGTTCGTTGGCGGCGGTCACGATGATGAACGGCAGGTTCTTTAGGTGCGGTTCTCTGCGGACCGCGCGCAGCAACTCGATGCCATTCATCGGCGCCATGTTCCAATCGGAAATGACCAAGTCGAAAGAACGTTTCTGGATCAGGTCGAGCGCCGCTTCGCCATTGCTCGCCTCGGTCACGTCGACGATGTCGATGCGTTTCAAAAAGCCGCGCAAAATGCGCAGCATGTTGTCGTAATCGTCGACGATAAGGGCGCGCGTCGTTTTATCCACCGTAAAGCCCGTATTCAGTTGCAGGAAAAGGGGGAAGCGTGAGTCGCGCCGGCGGTCGTTTTCAAGATCGAGGGAACGTGGACGCTGCCCTCAATTTCATTGAAGATGACTTCCGCTGGGCTGAAATTGCGCAAGGCGCGCCTCACCTGACTTATTCAAAAACGTTAAGTGGGTAAGACTATAAACAAATCGCGCGACCTGTATCAAACTAATGCCGNTGTCANTTTTGTCGCTGGTGACTGGGCGTCGAAACCTTGTGAGGNAACCCGACATGACCACTGATTTTAAACTTTTNACGGTTGCGCGCGCTGGCCGCGTGGCAACGGTGACCATCGACAATCCGCCGGTCAATNTCATTACCATGGCCTTGCTGGCGGAATTGGAAGCCTTGTCGGTNNTGCTCAAGCGCGACCCCGATCTGACGGTGGTGGTGATGCGCAGCGCCGACCCGGATTTTTTCTTGGCCCATTTCGACGTTGCCGCGATTTTGGAACGGCCGACCGCCGGCACCGCCCAACGCGACGCTCAGATCAAGCCATTCCATAGTCTGTGCGAGCGGTTTCGCACCATGAACAAAGTTGTGATCGGCCAAATCGAGGGGCGGGTCGGTGGCGGCGGCAGTGAATTGGCGGCCAATTTCGACATGCGCTTCGGGGTGCGCGGTAAGACCCGCGTCAATCAAATGGAGGTGCCCCTGGGCATCATGCCGGGTGGCACAGGCACCCAGCGTTTACCCCGTCTGATCGGTCATGGCCGCGCTATGGAGTTGATCTTGAGCGGCGATGACATGGATGCCGAAACCGCTGAAAGTTGGGGCTATCTCAATCGGATTTTCGCGCCCGACGCGATCACGCCTTATGTCGACAATTTGGCGCGGCGCATCGCCTCTTTCCCGCCGACCGCGGTGCGGGTCGCCAAGGAGAGCGTCAACAATTCGGAAAAACCCTGGCTCGAGGGATTGTTTGAAGAGGCTTACTTATTCGAAGGCTTGCTGCGCACCGAGGCCGCGCAGCGCAATATGCAACGCTTCTTGGAAATTGGAGGTCAAACCCGCGAGGGGGAAAGCCGGATGGACGAACTTTGCGCGGCCCTCGGCGAGACCGACGTCACCTGATCGCCGCCGCGCTCCCACCAGAGCTCGCCGGTGCCGTCGGAAAGCGGGGGCGCGTTCGTCACCGTGCCGTTAAATCCCGCTTGAGGGCGGCCAGAACCGGCGCCCATGATTGCTCCGCGTCTTGGCGGTAGAGGGTCGCGCTCGGGTACCATGGGGTCCGCGTGCCATCCGCGCCCCACCGCCAGTCGCTGTCGCGGCGCAACAGCACGCGCACATCCTTGGCCAAACCGCCGGCCAAATCGGCGGTGACGTTGGCGATGGTGATGACTCGGTCACACACCGCGATGGTTGCCGCCAACCCGTCGATATCGTTGAAATTGTCGATGTCCGGCAGATCGACGATCTCGCGTCCGGTGGCGGCCTGGACCGCCGCGATCTCGTCGGCGGTATCGCCATATTGCAAGTTGACCAGGGTGACGTCGCGATCCCCAAGCGCCCGCACCAGCGCCGCCGGGTCGATCGATTTATGCGGGCGGGCGGTGCTGTCGCTACGCCAGCTAAGCCCGTAGATCGGCCGCCGCGAACCGCCAAGCCGCCTCCGGAGCGCCGACGACCGCGCCGGGTCGGCGCGCAGATAGGGGCTGGCGCCGGCGCGCACCTGGGCCATGTCGGCGCGCAGATATTGACACAGTTGGGCCATCGATATCTGGCGATCATAGGTCGCGTCCTCAATCGCCGCGCCGCGCGGTCGATAGTCGATGTCAGGTGCCGTCCCGCGTCGCAGCAGGGGGATCAAGCGAGCATCCAGATTGACGATCAACTCCGCCGAAAGCGCCCGCAACGGATTGATCAGGCACGCGAAAAGCAATTCCTCGCCAAGGCCCTGCTCGGCCCAAAGCAGGACCCGCCCGGGTGCGCCGGGACGCCATTGGGGTTGGTGGAAGCGGGGCAGGGCGTCGGCGAAAACCGGGCGCCGCCAGCGCCACTCGTAGGCTGGCCAAGCCGCCTCGAAATCGCCGTTTTTTAAAAGCGCCAAGCCGAGATTGTGATGCGCTTCGGGGTCATCGGGTTGGGCCGTTATGGCGCGGCGAAATTGCCGAATCGCCGCCGGCACCTCGGTCTCGTCCGACAAGGTGACCGCGAGGTTGTTATAGGCGGTGCGATGGCGCGGGTTGAGCACCGCGCAGCGCTTGAAATCGCGCATCGCCGCCGCCGCCGGCGCGGCGTTAACCAGGCGCGCCGCGCGCTGGGCGATCCCGCGATTGTACCAGGCCTCCAAATAACTCGGCGCGAGGGTAAGGGCCCGGCGATAGCTGGCCTGGTGTAGGGCGTCGGCGGTTTGGGCGACTCGGCCAAGGTTGAAATAGCTCTGCGCCCGCCCCGGCGCCAACACGGCGGCCCGCTTTAACGCCTGGCGCGCGCCTCGGAGATCGCCGAGGTCGCCCAATACCACCCCCAAATTGTCATGTCCGTCGATCAACGCTGGACTGAGGGCCAGGGCGTCGCGCAGACAAGCGGCGGCGGCACCGCCCTCGCCCAGGGCGGCGCGCGCGGTGCCGATCACGAATAGGGCCGCGCCACTGTCTGGAAAGGTGGCGCGGGCTTTTTCCTCCTGGTCGGCGACGTGGCGATATTGCCCGCGTTCAAAGGCGGCTGTCAGGGCGTTGAGGTAACGCTGGTGGGTCGCCGCCAGGGGGGCGTCATCGCGGGTCGTCATCAGCTGTTGTGGGTCACGGCGCGCCGGCGCGCCGGCGCGCGCCTTTGGCCGGCGGGGTTTCCGGCGGGCCCGCGAAACATTGAGCTTGCGTCATCCATTGTTCGGCGGCCGGCCCATCGATCCGCAAGGCGGTATCGCCATGATTGCGGGTTTGCGTCACCACATAACAGAAGTCGAGCGCGCTACCGTTGATCGTGGCGCCCGCATCCTCGGGACCAAAGGACCACAACGCGCCGGAAGGGGCGGTCAGGGTCAGACGAGGCATCGGGTCGGGCGGTGTCAAGCCACGCACCTTAAAGGTCCAGGGATAGGTGTTCACCCCCAGCACGACAATATTGCGTAGACGGTCGGTCTCGGCGCGGGCCACCCCGAGCAGATCGAACACCGCTAGGCCATGCGCCCAAGTTTCCATCTGCCGGGCGGTCATGGAAGAGCGCACGGACATGTCCGGGCCGGCCCATTTGACCCGTTTCTTGGGATCCAGGGTGCGCCATCGCGCGGCCATGTTCCGGGCGTAGTCGTGCCACAGCGCCAGCAATTCGGGACCGCGCGCGGTTACCCGGGCGTTTTCGGCGGCGCGGCGCCCCTTGGCCTTCACGTCGGCCGCCATCTCCTCGTAAAAGGTAACAAAAGCCGCATCATCGGTAAGCGACAGATCGGCCGCCTCGTTCCAATAATGCAGATGGACCATGACGTCATTGGCGGTCCATTCTTTGAACAAGGTCGGTCGCGCCCAATCGGCTGGCGATAGGCGCGCCAACACTTCGGCCAAAGCATCGCATTCGGCTAAAAAATCATCAGCTTCGTGAAGCATCGCTGCCGCCCTCCGGTTATCCCTGGCCAGTCTCGGAATTCCTTTGCCATGGGTCAATGGCGATTGTCCGAGACCCGCGGCGCGGGGGCGATGGCGGATGGCCTGATAGCATGGCGTGTGGCGGCGCGGCGGCGGGCGCGCGCGGAACCACGGCGCGCGCAGATCGGCGTCGGTCGGCTAAAGAACGTTGTCGTTTTCGGGTCGATTACATGCATATGCCGCAGATCGGCCATCAACGGCATGCGCTGGCCAGCGTCGCCGGCCGCCGCCGGGGCCACCCGCGCGCTAACTTCGACGGCCCCGATATTGAAGAACACCATGGTTTCCATGCCCATCGGCTCAACCACGTCGAGAAGGGCGTCAAACTCAACGCATGCGGCGGGGCTTTTAAAAGGCGTTAAGCGGGATTTTCAGATAACGTCGGCCATTGTCCTCGGCCGGCGGCAGATCGCCGGCGCGCATGTTCACCTGAACCGAGGGGAGGATCAGCGCCGGCATTGCCAGCGTCGCGTCGCGGGCCGTTCGCATGGCGACGAAATCGGCGCGGCCGGCGCCGCCGCCGACATGAATGTTTTCGTGTTTTTGCGCCCCGACGGTGGTTTCCCAGGCGAAGGCGTCGCGGCCGGGCGCCTTGTAATCGTGGCAGAGAAACATCCGCGTGCTGTCGGGCAGGGCCAAGAGGGTTTGGATCGAGTCATAAAGCTGGCCGGCGTCGCCGCCCGGAAAGTCGCAGCGCGCGGTGCCAAAATCGGGCATGAACAAGGTGTCGCCGACAAATAACGCGTCGCCGATCAAATGGCTCATACAGGCCGGGGTGTGGCCGGGTGTGTGCAGGGCCCGCGCCGCGATATCGCCGACGCGATAGGGTTCGCCGTCTTGAAACAAATGATCGAATTGGTGGCCGTCATGGCGAAAATCGGCGCCGGCGTTAAACACCTCACCGAAGACCTTTTGAACTTCGGTGATCGCCGCGCCGATCGCCACTCGGCCGCCAAGCTTTTCCCGCAGGTAGGGCGCGGCGCTCAAATGGTCGGCATGGACATGGGTGTCGATGATCCATTCCACGGTGAGGCCCCGGGCGCTCACCGCGGCGATAATTTGGTCGGCCGACTGGGTGGTCGTGCGACCGGACGCGGCTTGGTAGTCCAATACCGAGTCAATAATCGCACAGGCGCCGGTCGCCGGATCGCTGACCACATAACTGATGGTATGCGTGGCGCCGTCAAAAAAGCCCATAACCTTGGGTTGCATTGGCCGTCCCCCTTCATCTTTTTCATTTATATTTCGCCACAGCATGCTGGTATTGAGGGCCAAATGGCAAGGTCCAAGGCCGCCGCGCCAAGCCCCGCCACCCCGGAGCCCGGTTGGTTTTGACAGCGCCCGCCGCGCCCGATAAAGGTATTAGCCGCGGCGTAATTCGTCAGCGCGTCCATCCAAGCACGGCCCGCCCGGCCGTGGCACGACCCAGCACCATCGCCCTCAATCAAATCCCGAGGCCCCGGCATGTCGGCACAGCGCGCAACCGCCGTTCAAAACATTTTGGAGGCCCCGGTCGCCCCCACGCTTTTGGGCCTGGCGGCGCCGAATGTCCTGGCGGTCGCGATGATGACCGCGGTGACCTTCGCCGACGCGTGGTTCGTCGGCTTTCTGGGCACCGCCGATTTGGCCAGTTTGGCCCTGGTCTTTCCGTTTTTGACTTTAATGCAGATGATGGCCGGCGGCTCGGTTGGCGGCGGGACCACCTCGGCGGTGGCGCGCGCGCTTGGCGCCGATGATGTCACGCGGGCGGAATCCATCGCCTGGCACGCGGTGGTTCTGGCGGCGCTCATGTCGGTGGTTTACATGCTGGTCCTGGGGGTTTTTTCGCGGCCGATTTACCAGCTTCTCGGCGGTACCGGCGCGGCCCTTGACGGCGCCGTGCTGTTTTCGGCGGTGGCTTTTGGCGGCGCCGCCGCGAGCTGGTTCATTTGGGTCGTCGCGGCGGTTTATCGTGGCATGGGCGACACCACCACGCCGGGGCGCGTGATCACCCTGGCGAGCGTGCTGCAAATTATCCTCGCCGGTGCCTTGACTCTCGGATGGTTCGGCTTGCCGTCGCTGGGTGTAACCGGCACGGCGGTGGCGTTGGTGGCGTGCCAGGGCGCCGGCGCGCTTTATTTGAGCTTCCGCTTAATGGCCGGCGCCGGTCGCCTGCGCCTGCGGCCGCACCGTCTCTGCTGGCGCGATTTCGCGGACATTCTGCGCGTCGCCGGCCTCGGTTTGTTCAACAGTTCCTGCATGGCCATGACCGTGGCCGTCGCGACCGGCTATATCGGCCGTTATGGCACCGCCGCCTTGGCCGGTTTTGGTCTCGGTGCGCGCTTGGAGTTGATGTTGGTGCCAATCGCCTTTGGCGTCGGGGCGGCCCTGACGGCGGCGGTCGGCGTCAACATCGGCGCCGGTCAGTTCGCGCGCGCCCGCCGCTTCGCCTGGACCGGCGGTGCCGCCACCTTTGTGCTGACCGGCTTGATCGGTTTGATTGTGGCGGTGCGCCCTGACCTTTGGCTTGATTTGTTCACCGCCGATCCGGCGGCCTATCCCTATGGGGTCAGCTACTTGGTCATCGCGGGGGTCGCCTATGGGGTGTTCGGCGGCGGTCAATCATTGTATTTTGCCAGCCAGGGCACCGGTGATGTGCGCTGGCCGGTGGTTGTGACCTTGATCCGCTTTGTCATTGTCGTGGCCGGGGGCGCTTTCCTCGTCGCGCGGGACTGGCCGGTTGAGGCTCTGTTTGCCGTCGTCACTCTGGGTCTGGTGATTTCCGGCATTGGACAGGCGATGTGTCTGCGCACCCGTGCGTGGTCGGGCAAGGCCGGCGCCTAACAGCGGCCACGCCCACACAAGGGAGGTGACCCCCCATGTGTCGATTAATACTGATTACCCTGATCGCTCTGCTGCCGACCGCCGCCGGCGCCCTTGGCTTGATCGAGGGCACCGCCGGCAATCGCTTGCGCGGCAAGGTCATCGCGCCCATCGCCAATCCGTGGGCGATGACCTTTGTGACCCCGCGACACCTGCTGGTCACCGCCAAGACCGGCGCGGTTTGGCTGGTCTCGACCGACGGCCGGAAAACTGCCGTCGCCGGGGTGCCGGTGGCCACGGTGGGCGGCCAGGGTGGCATGGGCGATGTCGTGCCGCATCCCGATTACGCTACCAACAAATGGATCTACCTGTCCTATGTGGAGAGCGCGGACGGCGGCCGTAGACGGGGCGCGGTGGTTGTGCGCGGCCGTTTGCGCGACCTCGAAAAGCCGGCATTGACCGATGTCGAGAGATTGTGGACGCAGTCACCGAAGATGGTCGGTAGCGGACATTTCGCTCATCGCATTGTCTTCGGTCCGAAGGGCGGTCGCCACGCTGGTAAAATGTTCATCACCTCCGGCGACCGCCAAGCCCAGGACCCGGCGCAAGGCTGGAACAACGCCTTGGGCAAGGTCATCCGCCTGCACGATGACGGCCGGGTGCCAGTCGACAATCCATTCCAAGATCGGGGCGCGCTGGCGCGCAGTTTTTGGACCCTCGGTCACCGTAACGCCCTGGGCATCGCCTTTGACGGCGCCGGCCGGCTGTGGGCCCATGAAATGGGGCCGGCCCATGGCGATGAGTTGAACTTGATCGAGGCCGGCCGTAATTATGGCTGGCCGTTGGTCTCCGAAGGTAACCATTACAGTGGTTTGCCGATTCCATCGCACAAAACGCGGCCTGACTTTGCCGCGCCGCGGGCTTTTTGGGTGCCCACCATCGCGCCGTCCGGTTTGGTCATTTATTCCGGCAAGCTGTTCCCGGCCTGGGCCGGTGCGGCTTTCATCGGCGGGTTGCGCAGCCGGGCGTTGATCCGGGTCACGCTCAGCGGCGACCAGGCGCGCGAGGCTGAGCGCTTTCGATGGGAGCGGCGGGTGCGCGAGGTCGAGGAGGCGCCCGACGGCGCGCTATGGGTGCTGGAAGATGGGCCGCGCGGCCGTTTGATCCGCTTTTCGCCGCCGTGACCGGGCCGTCGCCCTGCCTCGGTGGTCAGACGAAATACCCCTCGCCAAGCGTCGTCGTCACCCCCAGCAAGGTGAGGGTGTCGCCATCGCCGTC
>NZLB01000059.1 GCA_002694075.1 Nisaea sp. | reverse complement strand
CTGGCCGTCAAGCCCCGTGATCGACGGTTTGGTCGGTCAGCCAGAGCGGTACACTGTCGCGGGCCAGCAATTCGGCATAGGACAGGCGCGGCCGAATCACGTGGTGGCGGGCGCCAGCCACCAGAACCTCCGGCGCCAGGGGTCGCGAATTATAGGTCGAGGCCATCACCGCGCCATAGGCGCCGGCACCCATCACCGCCACCAGGTCGCCGACTTCGAGCGTCGGCAAATAGCGGCCCTTGCCAAGATAATCGCCGCTTTCGCAAACCGGGCCGACGATGTCGGCGGGTCGCGCTTGGGCCGGCCCGCGCGGGCGCAACGGGCGGATCGCGTGATACGCTTCGTAAAGGGTTGGGCGGATCAAATCGTTCATCGCACCGTCGGTGAAAATAAAATCGCGGGTCTCACCCGGTTTCACCAAAATGACCTGGCAGACCAATATGCCGGCGTTGCCAACCAGGAAACGGCCCGGTTCGACCGATAAACGGCAGCCAAGGTCGCCGACCGTGTCGCGCACAATGCGGGCGTATTGGTTCAGGTCGGGCGCCGTCTCGTCGGCGTAGACGATACCGAGCCCGCCGCCGAGATCGAGATGATCAATCGTCACCCCCGCCGCACGCAGGGCCAAGGTCATTTCGCGCAGGCCGCGATAGGCGCGCTCAAACGGCTCCAATTGGGTGATCTGCGAGCCGATATGCAACGACATGCTGCGGGCGTCGACGCCGGCCATGTCGGCGGCGGCGGCGAAGAAGGCGGGTGCCGCGGCGATATCGACGCCGAATTTGTTTTCCTTCCGCCCGGTGGTGATTTTTTCATGGGTGCCGGCGTCGACATCGGGATTCACGCGTAGGCCGACCGGCGCCACCCGGCCCATTTCGCGGGCGACGGCGTCGAGCATGGTCAGTTCGGCGAAACTCTCGACATTGAATTGGCCGATCCCCGCCTCCAGCGCGAAAGCCATCTCGGCGGCGGTTTTGGCGACCCCGGCGAAGACAATGCGCCGGGCCGGCACACCGGCGGCCAGGGCCTGGCGGATTTCGCCCTCGGAGACCACGTCGGCGCCGGCCCCGGCGGCCGCCAAGGTGGCGATCACGGCTTGGTTGGAATTGGCTTTGACGGCGAACAGGATATCGACGCCAAGCGGGTCCAAAACCGCCGCCAGGGCTTTGTAGCGGTCGGTCATGGCGGCGCTTGAATAGCAAAAGAACGGCGTGCCAACCGCTTCGGCCAGCGCCGTCAGGTCGACATCTTCGGCGAATAATCCGCCGTCACGGTCATGAAATGCGGGGGTCACGTAAGACTCCGTTTGCGATCAAAAAACTTTAAGAGGTGGGATAGGTCCGCGAAGAAGTGGCCGGCGCGCCCTCCGGTGGCACCAGGATCGCACGCTTGCCGCAGCCGCTTAGCGCCGGCGCGGCGAGCAGGATCAACAGGCCCAAGACCCAGGCGCGGCGGCGAAACGTCATGTGCTTGCCATATAACGGGCGCGGGCGGCGGCGGCAGCGGCGCGCACTAATTCCGGCGCGGTGCCGCCGAAACTGGTGCGGCTGGCGACCGAGGCGTCGACGCTCAAAACCGCGAACACCGCCTCGGTAATCGCCGGCGCCACCGACTGCATGTCGGCCAAACTCAAATCGGCCAGGTCGACGCCCCTGTCCTCGGCCATCTTCACCAAGCTGCCGGTGACATGATGGGCATCGCGGAAGGGCATGTTAAGGGCGCGCACCAGCCAGTCCGCGAGATCGGTGGCGGTCGGGAAGCCGGCCGCCAGCGAGGCGCGCATGGCTGGCGCGTTGACGGTCAACCCGTTGATCATGCCAATGCTGGCGGCCAGGCAGACCGACAAGGTGTCGGCGGCGTCGAACAAGGGTTCTTTGTCTTCCTGCATGTCCTTGTTGAAAGCCAGCGGCAGGCCCTTGACGACCACCAGCAAAGCGTTGAGCGCGCCGATCACCCGGCCGGTCTTGCCGCGCACCAGTTCGGCGGCGTCCGCGTTGCGCTTTTGCGGCATGATCGAACTGCCGGTGGTGAAACCGTCGGGCAAGCGCACGTAATTGAATTGCGCGCTGGTCCAAATGATGAGTTCCTCGGCCAAGCGCGACAAATGCACCGAGGTGAGAGCGGCGGCGGCCAGAAACTCGATCACGAAATCGCGGTCGGAGACGGCGTCGAGGGAATTGATCGCGGGGCCGTCGAAACCGAGGGCGGCGGCGGTGCTGTCGCGGTCGATGGGAAAGGAGGTGCCGGCCAGGGCGGCGGCGCCGAGGGGCGATTGATTAAGACGCCGGCGGGCGTCGGCGAAACGGCCGCGGTCGCGGCCGAACATCTCGACATAGGCCAACATATGATGGCCAAAGGTCACCGGTTGGGCGGTTTGCAAATGCGTGAAACCGGGCATGACGGTGGCGTAATGCCGCTCGGCCTGTTCGATAAACGCGGCCTGCAAGTCGCGCAATTGACCGTCGATGGCGTCAATCGCGCCGCGCACCCACAAGCGGAAGTCGGTGGCCACTTGGTCGTTCCGCGACCGCCCGGTGTGCAACCGCCCGGCGGCGTCGCCAATTTTTTCGCGCAGGCGGGCCTCGACATTCATGTGAATGTCTTCCAGAGCGCGCGAGAAGACGAAACTGCCGTTGGCGATTTCATCGGCGATTTCGGCTAAGCCCTGATCGATGGCGGCGCCGTCGGCGGCGCTGATAATGCCGGCGGCGACCAACATCGCGGCGTGGGCGCGTGAGCCGGCGATGTCTTGGGCGTAAAAGCGGCGGTCAAAATCAATAGACGGATTGATCGCATCCATCACCTGATCCGGGCCGCTGTTGAAACGGCCCCCCCAAATCTGACTGGTCGGGGCGGTGTCCGGTCTCGTATGCTGATCAGAGTCATTCATCACAGGTGCCCTTTGACTGCTTCATCGCCTCGAGTTCAACGCGTGCGGGTTCGCCGCTTTCTCGCCATCTTCGCCGCCGGTGCCGTGGTGCTCGCGGCGGTGGTGGCCGGCGGCTGGTTGACCTTCGCCCCGGCCGGCCCGCCGCGCACCGGCGACATGCAAAAATTTATCCCGCGGGAGCCGCCGACACCGGTCCCCGACGCCGCTTTCATAAGCCCGGACGGCACGCCAATCAAGCTCGCCGACAAACGCGGCAAGCTCTTGGTGGTGAATTTTTGGGCGACCTGGTGCGCCCCCTGCCTGCGCGAGTTGCCGGCGCTCGCGCGCTTACAAGCCGGCCTTGGCGCGGCACCGGCCGAACTTTTGCTGATCTCCGTCGATCGCGGCGGCAAGGCGGTTTTCGAACCGTTTTTGAAGGCGCGCAATTTGGCCGGGCTGACCTCGGCCAGCGACCCGAAAAACACGCTGTTGCGCGCGCTTGGCGGGCGTGGCTTGCCGACCACCTATCTGATTGACGCCGAAGGCCGGGTGCTGGGGCATGTGGAAGGCGACGCCGCCTGGGATGGCGCCGAGGCGCGCGCCTTGATTGATTACTATCTCGCGGCGGCGGGCGGTTAGTGCAAGGTGACAGCGCGTCGCCGCCAGGTCGCGGGCGGCGCGTCGTGGAGCGCCATCGGGGCGAGACCGCGGGCCCGCGCTTGTTGCTCACGCTTAAGGGCGCGCAGCAGGTCTTCGGCGATCGCGTCCGGGTCGTCGACAATATCTGAAATTGCGTTGCGCAACAGGTCGAGCGCCTGCGCTTTTACCATTTTGGCCATGTCGCGTCCTTCGTTCTAAAGGCGTCCACGGAAAATATATAAAATTTTATATAAAGGCAAGTTAAAAAGATGCGATCTACCGCGTCGGCACCGGCACATCGCCCGTGTAGTCGTAGAAACCGCGCCCGGTTTTGCGGCCAAGCCAGCCGGCCTCGACATATTTGACCAGCAGTGGGCAGGGGCGATACTTGCTGTCGGCCAGGCCGTCATAGAGCACATGCATGACCGCCAGGCAGGTGTCGAGGCCGATGAAATCGGCCAATTCCAGCGGCCCCATTGGGTGGTTAGCGCCGAGTTTGAGCGCGGTGTCGATGGACTGCACCGAGCCGACCCCCTCGTACAAGGTGTAGACCGCCTCGTTGATCATCGGCAATAAGATGCGATTGACGATGAACGCCGGAAAATCCTCAGCCACGGCAACGGTTTTATCGAGCCGGTCGGCCAGCGCGTTAAAGGCGTCGAAGGTGGGCTGATCGGTGGCGATACCGCGAATAATCTCGACCAATTTCATGACCGGCACCGGGTTCATGAAGTGTAGACCGATGAAGCGTTCCGGTCGGTCGGTCCCGGCCGCCAGGCGGGTAATCGAGATCGATGAGGTGTTGCTGGCGATCAGGGCGTCGTTGCGCAAATGCGGCAACATGGACTGAAATACCGCCCGTTTGATTTCCTCATTTTCAGTGGCCGCTTCGACCACCGCGTCGCAGGCCGCGAAGCTGGCGTAATCGGTGGTTGTGGCGATCCGCGCGACGGCGGCTTCGGCCTCGCCCTCGGCGATTTTGCCGCGCGAGACCTGGCGCGCGAGATTGCCGCGGATGGTGTCGACGGCACGCGCCAAGACCGCGTCCTCGATATCCAGCAGGGTGACGTCAAGCCCGGCGAGCGCGCACACATGAGCGATGCCGCCGCCCATTTGGCCCGCGCCGACGATACCGATTTTGTCGATCATAGCGACCGCCTTTGGTTGGTCTCAGCCGGGTGCCGGAGCCAGGCCCCGGCCCGCCGGGGTCAGCTTTCGTCCAGGGCGCCGCTTAATTCCGGCACCGCTTTGAACAAATCGGCGGCCAGACCGTAATCGGCCACCTGGAAGATCGGCGCTTCCTCGTCCTTGTTGATGGCGACGATCACTTTCGAGTCTTTCATGCCGGCGAGATGCTGAATGGCGCCGGAGATGCCGACCGCGATATAAAGGTCCGGGGCGACCACTTTGCCGGTTTGGCCGACCTGGTAGTCGTTCGGCACGAAGCCGGCGTCGACCGCCGCGCGCGAGGCGCCGACCGCCGCCCCCAACTTGTCGGCGACTTGCTCCAGCATTGGAAAGTTTTCCCCCGACTGCATGCCGCGGCCGCCGGAAATCACGATCGAGGCGCTGGTCAGTTCGGGGCGTTCCGATTTGCTTAGCTCGGCACCGACGAATTGCGACAAGCCCTGCTCGCCGGCACCGTCGACATTCTCGACGCTGGCCGCGCCACCTTCGGCGGCGGCCGCTTCAAAGGCCGTGGTGCGCACCGTGATGATCTTGGTCGCCTCGCTCGATTTCACCGTCGCCATGGCGTTGCCCGCGTAAATCGGCCGGACGAAGGTGTCGGCGTCGACGACCGCCGCGATGTCGGAGATCTGCATGACGTCCATCAGCGCGGCGACGCGCGGCATGATGTTTTTGCCATTCGACGTGGCCGGCGCCAGAACATGGCTGTATCCCCCGGCGAGAGAGACCACCAGCGGCGCCACATTTTCCGCCAAGGCGTTTTCATAGGCGGCGCCGTCAGCCACCAGGACCTTGGCGACACCAGCGATTTTGGCGGCCGCGTCAACCGCCGCGGCGCCGCCGCTGCCGGCGACCAGGACATGGATTTCGCCCCCAATTTGGGCGGCCGCCCCAACGGCATTCAACGTCGCCGGCTTAAGGCTTTGGTTATCGTGTTCGGCAATGACCAGGACGCTCATTTAAATCACCTTCGCTTCGGACCGGAGTTTTTCGACAAGGGTCGCCACGTCTTCGACCATCTCACCGGCCTGGCGGCCGGCCGGCTCTTCGACCTGCAGGATTTGCAGGCGCGGCGCCGGATCGACGCCGAGATCGGTCGGCGCGATTTGGTCGATGGGCTTTTTCTTCGCCTTCATGATATTCGGCAAGGAGGCATAGCGCGGCTCGTTCAGGCGCAGGTCGGTGGTCACCACCGCCGGCATCTTCAAACTGACCGTTTGCAGGCCGCCGTCGACTTCGCGCGTCACCAACACTTCCTCGGCTTGCAGATCAACCTTGGAGGCGAAGGTGCCCTGCGACCAACCGAGCAGCGCGGACAGCATTTGACCGGTTTGGTTACAGTCATCGTCAATCGCTTGTTTGCCGACGATGACCAAGCCCGGCTCCTCTTTCTCAACCAACGCCTTCAGCATTTTCGCCACGGCGAGCGGCTCGGTGGCCTCTTCATGCAGGACCAAGATACCGCGGTCGGCGCCCATCGCGAGCGCGGTGCGGATGGTCTCTTGGCATTCCTTGGGGCCGACCGAAACGACAATGATTTCCGAAACGGTGCCGGCNTCTTTCAGCCGGATCGCTTCCTCAACCGAAATCTCATCGAAGGGGTTCATCGACATTTTNACGTTGGCCAACTCGACACCGGTCTTGTCGGCTTTGACGCGCACTTTAACGTTNTAGTCGATGACCCGCTTCACGGGTACGAGCACTTTCATTCGATTCCCTCACGGTTGCGGGCGTTTTCGCCTTCATCCCATCAAGAGGCTGTGTAGGTGATGCGTCGCGAGCCGTCAAGCGAGCCGCACCGAACAGCGGCGCCAAACGCGGCTTTCGGACGCACTCTGCGACAAAAAGCGCCGCCTGTCAGGTCTCGCGGTTGGCACCCGGCACCCACAGCACGTCGGTCGCGCCATTATCGTTTAAATGGCGGGCCAAAACGAACAAATGGTCCGACAGCCGATTGATGTAGGCGAGCGCCTGGGGATTGAGGGCCGCGCTTTCACCGAGGGTGACAATCCGCCGTTCGGCCCGCCGCGCCACCGTGCGGGCCAAATGGGTGGCCGCCGCCGCCGCTGTGCCGCCCGGCAAAATGAAGGAAGTGAGCGGCGCCAAAGCGGCGTTCATGTCGTCGATTTCGCGCTCCAAGCGGGTCACCTGCGCGGCGATGATGCGCAGCGGCGGGTATTTTGGGTTTTCCGCCTCGGGCGTCGCCAAATCGGCACCCAGGTCGAAAAGATCATTTTGAATGCGGCTGAGCATGGCGTCGACCTCGGGCCGGTCGGCAAGATGGCAGCGGACCATGCCGATCACGCTGTTCAACTCATCGACGTCGCCAAAGGCCGCCGGCCGCGCGCTGTCCTTGGCGACGCGTTGACCGTCGCTCAGCGAGGTTTGCCCGCGATCGCCGCCACGGGTGTAGATCTTGTCCAATTTGACCATGCGCTATCCGAACCGCTCGGCCAGCATCCAGGCCACGAACAACACCACGGTGAGCAATTGGCAGCCGACGCGATAACGCATCAACACATTCGAGCGCGTGCGCGCGCCATCGACGTTGCGGCCCATCGTGAATACCCCGGCGACCAAGGATAAAACGGTCAAACCAAGGGCGATCACCAGGGCGATTTGGAGGATCGTTTGCAGCATGCTGGTGATATGGGGCGGCGACCGATGTTTGACCAGCCGCCGCCTCGATCTTTGCCGTTTAATTGCGCGGCGATAACAAACCGCGGGCGATCACCTGGGCTTGAATTTCGGCGGCGCCCTCGAAAATATTCAAAATGCGGGCGTCGCACAGCACCCGGCTGATGGCGTATTCCTCGGCGTAGCCATTGCCGCCATGTACCTGCAGCGCGTTATCGGCGTTGGCCCAGGCGGCCCGGGCGGCGAGCAGCTTGGCCATGCCGGCCTCGATGTCGCAGCGCCGGTCGCTGTCTTTCTCGCGCGCCGCGAAATAGGTCAATTGCCGCGCCATCATCGTTTCCACCGCCATCATCGCGATTTTGTTGGCGACTCGCGGAAAAGCCACAATGGGCTTGCCGAATTGAACCCGCTCGCGGCCATAGGAGAGAGCCAGTTCGAGGGCGTTTTGCGCGACCCCGACGGCGCGCGCGGCGGTCTGAATGCGGGCCGATTCAAAAGTTGCCATGAGTTGTTTGAAGCCCTCGCCCTCGCGGCCGCCGAGCAGATTGTCGGCGGACACTTCGAAATCGTCGAAAGCCAGCTCGTATTCCTTCATACCGCGGTAACCCAATACCGGAATTTCGCCGCCGCGCATGCCGGTCGCCGGAAACGGGTCGGCGTCGTCACCGCGCGGTTTTTCGGCCAAAAACATCGATAAGCCCTTATAGCCCGGCGTGTCGGTGTCGGTGCGCGCTAACAAGGTCATCACATCGGCGCGGGCGGCGTGGGTGATCCAGGTTTTGTTGCCGGTCACCCGATACGCCGCGCCGTCTCGCACCGCGCGCGTCTTCAGATTGGCCAGATCCGAGCCGGTGCCGGGCTCCGTGAACACCGCGGTCGGCAGAATTTCGCCCGAGGCGATGCGCGGCAGCCAGCTTTCGCGTTGCGCCGGCGTGCCGCCCAGGCGGATCAACTCGGCGGCGATTTCCGACCGGGTGCTGAGCGAGCCGACTCCGATATAGGCCCGGCTCAATTCCTCGGTGACCACGCACATCGCCATTTTGCCCATGCCGAGGCCGCCGAAGTCTTCCGGTACGGTGAGGCCAAACACGCCAAGTTCGGCCATCTCGTCAATTACCGCCATGGGGATCAAAGCGTCGTCGCGGTGCCAGTCATGGGCGTGCGGCGCCACCTTGTCGTTAGCGAAACGGCGGAACTGGTCGCGGATCATGTCCAAGGTGTCGTCGCCAAGAGCGAGGCTGCCGAAATCTTCCTGGTCGGCGCCGGCGACGATCAATTCGGCGAGACGCGCCCGGGCGGCGGCGGAGTGGCCGTCGCGGGCCAGTTGACCGGCGGCGCCGGCGGTCAGATGTTGCGCCGCCGCCGCGCCCAGGTCCAGATCGCCCGGGCGGACCATTTCGCTTTGGCTCATCGGCAGGCCGCCGGCCAGTTGGTTGAGATATTCGGCGAAGGCAAGTTGCAACAGCAAGGCGTCGAGTTCGCTCAAACCGCCGGTCGCCTGCAAACCCTCGGCCCAGCCCAGCAATTGTTTCAGGGCCGCTTCATAGGTCGCGATCCAGGCGAAGCCATGGGCGGCGTGCTGCTCGGCTTCGAGGAGCTCGGCGCGTGGCTTGCCGGTCGGCGCGACACGCGCGTTGAGGGCGCCCCGGGCGGCGGCGGCATAGGCCGTGACCTGGTCGGTGGCGGCGCGGCACAACGGCAGCAAGGATTCCAACAGCGGCGCGTCGGCGCCATCGCGGGTGGCAAGGATTTCGGCTGAATGGCTCATGGGACCCCGATTAAGCAAATGTGCGTCGTCATATAGCGCTGTCGTCGATAAATAACACCGGCGCGCCGGCCGCGGCACCTGTTTATACCGTCGCAGGGACATCCGGACCAGGCCACCGGGCGGGTGACCGGCCCGGGCGCGCGCGGCGGGGCGGCCGCGCTAAGGTGCCGCGGCGGTTCCGCTTGCGCATCGCCGCGTCGCTGGCCACCCTAGGCCGGCGGCATTCGGTCGGCCGCGGTTGAGCGAAGGACGGAACCCCGAAATGACACAGGCCGCACGCCGCGACTTTGGCTACCTCGCGCACATTCGGTTGTGTAACCGCTTCGATTTGAGCGGATTTCAGCCCTGGTGGATCGGAGACGCCCTGGTGGGCTACGTCCGCTCGGCGCTGGCCCGGCGTTTGTTGTCCTTCGCGCGGGTGTTCGGTCCGGGGCCGGCCAATGGCCTTCGCTTGAATCCCGATTTAGTCGACTTTCACGCCCGCACGGCGGCCCTGGACGGTTTACTCGCGCCGCTCGCCGACGAGGGCTTTCTAGGCGGCCGGCGTGACGAGCCCTACGCCGTCGCTACCGGTTTGTCGGCGCCGGCTTTGATGGCCATCGACCGCGGTGCGGCGACCGCGTTCGGGGTGATCTGCGGGGGTTTTCACCTAAACGGCGTGGTGCGCGGCCATGACCGAGACCATATGTGGGTGGCGCGCCGGGCCAAAACCAAGGCCACCTATCCGGATATGCTCGATAATATGGTCGCCGGCGGTCATCCCTTCGGCCTGACGGCGGCGGCCAATCTGCGCAAGGAATGCCAAGAAGAGGCCGGCATTCCGGCGGCCCTCGCCGACCGGGCCCGGCCGGTCGGGATGACCAGCTACGCCATGGAGACCGAGGAAGGGCTGCGCCGCCACGCCTTTTATCTTTATGACCTGGAGTTGCCCTCGGATTTCACGCCGGTCGCGGTGGACGGCGAGGTCGGCAGCTTCACCCTGATGGCGGTCGACGAGGTGGCGGCGACCGTGCGCCGTGGCCAGGCGTTTAAATACAACTGCAATCTGGTGATCATCGACTATCTGGTGCGTCATGGGGTGTTGGGTCCGGACCATCCCGACTACATCCGCATCGTCAGCGGCTTGCGCGCGCCGCTGCCGTGATCGCCGCCGCGCGCCAGCAGTCAATCGCGCCAGTCGATGTGGCCGTTGGCCAGCAGGTCGACGATCGGGTCGGGCACCGTCAGCCCGTCTTTGACGCGGGCTTCGAGTTTTGCTTCGGCGGCGCGGACCCGCTCGAGGCGCGCGCGGACCGTTTCGGCTTGGGCCTGGGGCACCACCACCACGCCGTCACGGTCGCCGACGATGATATCGCCGCTTTCCACCCGCACGCCGCCGCAGGTGATCGGCAGGCCAATCTGCCCCGGTCCGACGGAGGCTGGCGAATTGGGCGTTACGCCGCCATGGAAAACCGGCAAGCCAACGCCATCGACGCCGTCTTGGTCGCGGATGGGCGCGTCGGTGACAAGCGCGGCGGCGCCGGCGTTTTTCAACATGCCGACCAGTAAATCCCCGGTGACCGCCGCGGTCATGTGGCCATCGGCGCTGCAGACCACGATGTCACCTGGTCGCACCTGAGCGGTGGCGGCCAGCAAGGCCAAATTATCGGCGGGATAGCAGAACACCGTCAGGGCTGGCCCGCAGATAGCGGCCATCGTCGGGTCCTGTGGTTTAACGCCATGGTGCAGGGCGCCACGGCCGTCCATGGCATCCACCAAATGGCCTGTCATGGCCCCTGCGAAGGCCGCGACCAAGGCCTCGGATGGCCGCGTGACGGCGCGGTTTATGGTCAGAACGGCGGGCCCTTCAATCATCGCGCTGGTCCTCTTTGCGAAGCGCCGCCGGCACCGCCGACGGGATCAAACGTTGACAGCATACGCGCCGCCATGAGCGGATGCAAAAATCCATCATAGGGCGTAAAGACTTCATTGAAATGCCATTTAATGGTAACGTTCGTGTCGCGCCGATGTCATAGGAATCGCCAATCCGATGGCCGGTCGTTGCCTCGGCGCCGGCCATGACGTGCTAGCGACGGGAAGAACCATGAGTTTGAACGCCACGACGCCATCATCGTTAATCGCCAAACTGGCCGAGACACCGGCCGAGATCGACGCCGCCCAGGCCCTGCGCTATCGCGTGTTTTTCGAAGAGCGCGACGCCAAGGCGACCCCTCGACAGGCGTCCCTGCGACGCGATATCGACCCGTTCGATGAAGTTGCGGATCATTTGATTGTCGTCGATAGCTCCATCGCCGATGCCAGTCGGCGGGTGGTCGGCACCTATCGCTTGCTACGCCATGGTGCGGCGGCGCGTGCCGACGGTATTTACACGGCCGGCGAATATGACGTCACCCGCCTGCTTAACCGCGGCTTGCGGCTGTTGGAATTGGGCCGGTCCTGTGTCGCTAAAAGTCACCGCACCCGCCATACCATCAATCTGCTGTGGCACGCCATCGCCACCTATATCGACGATCATCGGATCGATCTTTTGTTCGGTTGCGCCAGTTTTCCGGGCACCGACCCGCTGACCTTGCGTTTGCCGCTATCCTATCTTTACCATTACCACTTGGCGCCGTCGCGAATGCGGCCGCGCGCCTTAGAGGCGCGGTTCGTGGAGATGAACCGACTCGCCAAGTCAGAGATTTCAACCCGGGAGGCGCTGTTCGCCATGCCGCCGTTGATCAAAGGGTATATCCGATTGGGCGCGCATATCGGCGACGGCGCGGTGATCGACCCGGATTTCGGCACCGTCGATGTCTGTATCGTGCTGAGCCGTGAGCAGATCGACGCGCGTTATGGCCGCCACTACCGGGGGGCGCGCAAGGCGCTGTGAGCGCCGCCGCGCTCACCGCCATGGGACGCCTGTGGGCTATCGTTAAATTAACCCTCTTCGTCCTTCTCACGCTGATCCTGGCGCCGCTCCATCTGCTGTTGAGGGCGGTCGCCAAGCGGCCGGATCTGCTGCCGCGAGTCTATCACCGCGTGTTGCTGCGGATCTTTGGAATCACCGTGACGGTAGAGGGCGCGGCGCCGGCGCCGGGCGATGTTGTGGTTTGCAACCACCTCTCGTATTGGGATGTCCTGGCGCTGTCGGCGGTGGTGCCGGCGGCGGTGTTCGTCGCCAAAAAGGACGTCGCCGACTGGCCCCTTTTCGGCTGGCTCGCCGGCCTGCAAGACACCGTGTTCATCGACCGCGCCCGGCAAGCCGCCAAAACCGAGGTCGCCGGTCTCGCCAAGCGCTGGCCGCGGGACCGCACCTTGATCGTCTTCCCCGAAGGCACCTCAACCGACGGCCGCGCGGTGCTCCCCTTCAAATCCAGCCTGTTCGCGGTGTTCTGCGGCACCCCGGAGGTTGTCATTCGGCCGGCCAGCCTGATCTTGGAAGAGGTTAATGCGGTCGATGTCGCGGCGCGCCCGGGCGCGCGCGACGGCTATGCTTGGTATGGTGAAATGGAATTGACGCCCCACCTCTGGGCCTTCGCCCGGGCGCGCGGCGCCCGCCTTCGGGTGATTTTCCACCCACCGGTGGCGGTGACCGGTGATCGTAAGGATCTGGCGCGGACCTGTCAGGAGCGAGTCGCCGCCGCGCTGCCCGCGTAATCTTCGCCCATCACCTTACCTTCACTTAAACCCGCCGAGCCTGGCGAGAATCGCAGACCCACCGGGGAAAGCGAGGCCAGGTTTATTGGA
>NZLB01000058.1 GCA_002694075.1 Nisaea sp. | reverse complement strand
ATCCTCGCCGCCATCGGGCTGATTGAAAGCTTGCTGACCTTGAACGTGGTCGCCGATATGACCGAGACCAAAGGCGACGCCTCGCGAGAGTGCCTGGCCCAGGGCGTGGCCAACACGGTCACCGGTTTCTTCGGCGGCATGGGCGGCTGCGCGATGATTGGCCAAAGCGTGATTAACGTGAAATCAGGCGGCCGTACGCGAATGTCGGGGATCGCGGCGGCCCTGTTCTTATTGACCTTCATTCTCTTCGCGTCCGATTTGATCGAGCAAATCCCGCTCGCCGCCCTGGTCGGGGTGATGTTCATGGTGGTGATCGGGACCTTCGCTTGGAAAAGCCTGACGATCATGCGCCGGATCCCGACCAAGGACGCTCTTTTGATCGTGCTGGTGACGGCGGTCACGGTGATGACCGATCTGGCCATCGCGGTGCTGATCGGGGTTGTCTTGTCGGCCCTGTTCTACGCCTGGAACGCCGCCACGCGGATGGGTGCGGCGGTCGAAATCGACGCCGAGGGGGATAAAATCTATACCCTCCAGGGGCCGTTGTTTTTTGGCTCGGCGGCCAGCTTCCTGGCCCAGTTCAAACCTCATGCCGATCCCGACCGGGTGGTCATCGATTTTGTGAACTCGCGGGTTGTCGACCACTCCGGCTTGCAGGCCATCGACAATCTGGCCCAACGTTACAGCGCCCTTGGCAAGCGGGTGCAATTGCGCAATCTCAGTCAGGATTGCAAGGCGCTGCTGGCCCGCGCCGGGTTGTTGGGCGAAGCGCGGGATGCCACCGCCGAATATAAACTCAATATCGGCGCGGTCGGCACCGGCCACTAAATGGGTTTGGGCGCGGGCGCGGGCGCGGCGCCGGCGAGATAGACGGTCTGCACTTCCTCGCGGCCCAGCAGCGGGTTTGGAAACCGCACTTCGGCGGCGCGCGCGTGGGCAAACACGCCGGCCAGGCGGTCGGTGAACGCCGGGTCCGGGCGGTCGTTGGACCACAGCGCGAACACCCCGCCCGCCGTCAACTGCCCAGCCAGCCGGGCCAGGCCGGCCGGGCCGTAAAACCCGGCGTGGCTTGGGTTCAGGTGAAAATCGGGGCTGTGGTCGATATCTAACAGGACGGCATCGAAGCGCTGGCCCGGCCGGGTCGGGTCGAGCCCGGCGCCGGCCGCCGCCAGGGCGAAAAAGTCCCCTTCCACCAGGCGGCACCGCGGCTCGTCGGCGAGACGCCGGCCAATCGGTAAAATCCCCTGGCGGTGCCAGGCGATGACCGGCGCCAAGTAATCGATCACCGTGACCGCCGCCGCCGGCGCGTGATCGAGGGCGGCGGCGGCGGTGTAGCCAAGGCCAAGGCCGCCAACCAAAACCCGCGGCGCCCGCGCCGTCACCTCGGCCAGGGCCAAACGCGCCAAAGCCTCCTCCGAGGCGGTGAACAGATCGGACATGAGATGTTCGTCGCCCAGGATCACCTCGACCACGTCGACATCCAATTGCAACTGCCGGCGGCGCCGCAGGGACAGAGGGCCGAGCGGCGTTTCCTGATAATCCAATTCCTCAAACAAAGGGGACATCCACCCTCACCCCGCTGGCCCGGGCGGCGCCTCACCGGCGGCCGGCCAGCCCCACCAGGCGCGTACCGCCGCGCCCATGATCAGCCGTTTGTCATCGGCGCCAAGCCAGGGCAATTCCTCGGTGAACATGGTCACGCAGGCGCGCCAGGAACAGGGCATCTTGGTGATGTCGGTGCCCCAGAACACCCGGTCGGGGCCAAAGGCGTCAAAGACTTGCCGCAGATAGCCCTGCATGGTCGGAAAAGGGTAGGGCTCGGCCGAATAGCCCGGCAGGCCGGTCGCTTTGACCGCCACATTGGGATGCTTGGCGAGGGCCAGCAGGGCCGGCATATGGGTCATCGCGGCGGCGTCCTTCAAGGTGGTGTTGCCGCCGCGCCCGCCCAAGTGGTCGATGGTCAGGCGCAGGCCCGGAAAGCGCTTGGCGATGCCGGCGACATCGCCGAGCGAGTCGGTGGCCAGCAAAGCGATGGGCACCCCCGCCGCCTCAGCCGCCGCCCACAGCCAATCCAGGGTGCCGTCGGCGGCCCAGCTTCGATAGGGTTCATTGAGCAGCAAGAAACGCAGCCCCAGCATGCCCGGCTGGTCGCGCCAGGTGGCGATGGCCGCCGCCGCCGAATCCTCCAGGGGCAGGCTGCCGAGGATCGCGAAGCGGCCGGGATAATCGCGCACCGCGGCCAGGGCCAAATCCGTCGATCCCGGATCCCAACTGGGCGGGTGGATCACCGCTGCGTCGACGCCGCCGGCGTCCATTAGGGCGATGGCCTCGCCGGCGGTGAAGGCGGTGACTTGGCGATGGGCCTGGTTATTGGGCAGGCCGGTGCCCCAGAGATGGATTTGCGCGTCGACAATCGACAACGCCGGCGTCTCGCTCGCAGGCATCGCGCCGCTCCCTAAGCTGTTTTGCCGCGGGGCGGATGGGTGGCCGCCCAATGGCGGGCGATATCGGCGCGGCCGGTGACCCACACCTCCGGCGTGCCGGCGACGTGATCGAGGAAACGCTGCAGGCCCATGGCCCGCGCCGGATGGCCGATCAGCCGCAAATGCAGGCCGCAGGACATCATCCGCGGGCTGCGCGCCCCCTCGGCGTGGAGAAAATCGAAACCGTCGCGCATGAACTGAAAATAATCCTCGCCATGGCCGAACCAGCCACGGCTGAATTTGGAATCATTGTTGACCAGGGAATAGGGCACCACCAGATGGTCGCGGCCGGCGACCCGGGTCCAATACGGCAGGTCGTCGTTATAGGCGTCGGAATCGTAAAGAAAGCCGCCGGTCTCGACCAATAGGCGGCGGGNGTTGACGCTGGGCCCGTGTCGGCAATACCAGCCGATTGGCGGGCTGCCGGTGGTCGTCGTNAGCGAGGCGATGGCGCGCTGAATGTGGTCGCGCTCCTNGGCTTCGGTGAGCTCGAAATGATTGACCCATTTCCAACCATGACAGCAGATGTCGAAGCCGGCGGCGCGGATCGCCCGCGCCGCTGGCGGGTTACGCTCCAAAGCTTGGGCGCAGGCGAAGACGGTGGCGGTGAGCCCGCGTTCCTGGAACAGCCGCAAGAGCCGCCAAAAGCCGACGCGGGCGCCATATTCGAACATCGATTCGGCGGCCAGATCGCGGCCGTCGGGACCGGCTTCGAGCGCTGGCGATTCGGTGAGTCCGGCTTCACCGCGGCCATCGCCGTCGGTAATCGAGGCTTCCGCGCCCTCTTCATAGTTGAGGACGAAATTGACCGCCAGGCGCGCGCCGCCGGGCCAGGCCGGGTCCGGCGGGGTGGCGCCGTAGCCGATAAAATCACGTTTCAAATGGTCCACCGCGACCTCCCACCGGTTTCGGTCGCCAAGATTAGCACGCGGCGCTAGCTTGGCGGGGATATTTGCGGGCCGTGATGGGCAGGCCCGATAACGCGGAGAGAAGAGACATGCGCTTACACAATCGGGTGGCGTTGATCACCGGCGGCGGCGGCGGCATCGGCAAGGCGATTGCCCTGAAATGCGCGGCCGAGGGGGCCAAGGTGATGGTGGTCGATGTCACCCAGACCCCGCGCGAGGGCGGTCCGGCGACCCTCGACGTCTTGGCCGAGATGGGCGCCGACGCCGCCTTCGAGCCCGGTGATGTGGCGGTGTGGGCGGATATCGATCGGGCGGTGACCGCTACCGTTGCCCGCTGGGGGCGGTTGGATGTGATTGTCAACAACGCGGCGACGCGCGCCGGCGGCCCCTTGCTGGAGACCAGCGAAGCTGACTGGGACCGGGTCATGGCGGTCAACGCCAAGGGTGTGTTTTTCGGTTGCAAGCGGGCGGTGCAGCAGATGTTGGCGCAAACGCCGCCGGCCGATGGCGACCCCGAGGTGCGCGGCCGTATCGTCAATATCTCCTCCCAGCACGGCATGATCCGCGCGCCCGAGGACATCGCCTACGGTGTTGGCAAAGCGGCGGTGGTCTACATGACTCGTCAAATCGCCGGCGACTATGGCGGCCAAGGCATTGTCTGTAACGCCGTCGCGCCGGGTAAAATCCTGACCGGCAAGCCGCCGCGCCCGAATGAGGATGAGCTGTTGGCCTATTCGCACGCGCGCACGCCCTGGCCGCGCCTTGGCCGGCCGCAGGACGTGGCCGGCGCGGTGTGCTTTCTGGCCAGCGACGAAGCCAGCTATATCAACGGCGAAAACCTGATGGTCGACGGCGGTTGGATGGCCAGCTAGCGGCGGGCGCGGCGGGGATTTGTGTCACCGAAGTTTTGGGATTACGCTTGCCCCGGTTGGAAATATTTCATAGGGCGGCGACCAATGACCCCGGACGATCTTTGCTTTATGCCGGCGAGTGAACTCGCCCCGCTGTTTCGCGGCAAAAAACTCTCTCCCGTTGAACTGTGTGAGGCGGTGCTGGCGCGGGTTGAGCGTTTGGAGCCTCAGTTGAACGCCTTCGTGGTGTGGGATGGCGACGCCGCCATGGACCAGGCGCGGGCGGCCGAGCAGGCGCTGACCAGCGGCCAGAATGTCGGGCCGCTGACCGGCATGCCGGTAACCATAAAAGATTTGGCGGTGACCGCCGATTTGCCGACCCAGCGCGGCTCAATGACCATGAAGGGCGAGGTGTTCGGCGCCGACACGCCGTTTGTCACCCGTCTGCGCGAGGCCGGCGCGGTGGTGCTGGGCAAAACCACTACCTCGGAGTTTGGCTGGAAAGGGGTCAGCCACGCGCCACTGACCGGCATCACCCACAACCCCTGGAAACAGGGCTTCAACGCCGGTGCTTCCTCGGCCGGTGCGGGGGTCGCCGCGGCCGCCGGTTACGGCCCCTTGCACCAAGGCTCGGATGGCGCCGGGTCGATCCGTATGCCGTCGCATTT
>NZLB01000057.1 GCA_002694075.1 Nisaea sp. | reverse complement strand
GACACAATCATCGACCGTGCCCCTATTTGGTGCTCGGTTGACCTGCGCGACGGCAATCAGGCGCTCATCAACCCGATGGACTCGGCGCGCAAACATCGCATGTTCGAAACCCTGGTGGGGATGGGGTTCAAAGAGATCGAAGTTGGCTTTCCGGCGGCTTCGGACACCGACTTTAACTTTATCCGCGAGATCATCGACCAGGGCAAAGTCCCCGACGACGTGCGCATCCAAGTGCTGACCCAGGCCCGCCCGGAGTTGATCAAGCGGACCTGTGAGGCGTTGGTCGGGGCCTCGCGTTGCGTCATTCACCTGTACAATTCGACCTCCGAATTGCAACGCCGGGTGGTCTTCCGCGAGGACCGTGACGGGGTTAAAAAAATCGCCACTGACGGCGCCAAGATGGTGGTCGACAACCTGGGCCTGCTGGCCGGTAAAACCGACATCATGTTGGAATACTCGCCGGAAAGCTTCACCGGCACCGAACTCGATTACGCCCTCGACGTGTGCGAGGAGGTGATGGAGGTGTGGCAATCCTCGGCCGAAAAACCGACCATCATCAACTTGCCGTCAACGGTTGAGATGTCGACCCCGAATATCTACGCCGACCAGATCGAATGGATGGCCCGTGGGTTCACCAACCGCGACGCGGTGATCCTGTCGGTTCACCCCCATAACGACCGCGGCTGTGGCGTCGCCGCCACCGAGATGGCGGTGATGGCCGGGGCCGACCGGGTCGAAGGCACGCTGTTCGGCAATGGCGAGCGCACCGGCAATGTCGACATCGTCACCTTGGGTCTCAACCTGTTCACCCAGGGTGTCGATCCGCATTTGGATTTCTCGGACATCAATCACCTGGCCGAGACCTATGAATATTGCAACGAGTTGCCGATCCATCCGCGCCATCCCTATGTCGGCGAATTGGTCCACACCGCTTTTTCCGGCTCGCACCAAGACGCCATCAACAAGGGCATCCACGCCCTCCGCGACGCCAACCAAGAACAATGGGAAGTGCCCTATTTGCCCATCGACCCGGCGGACATCGGCCGGTCGTATGAGGCGGTGATCCGCGTCAACTCCCAATCCGGCAAGGGCGGGGTCGCCTACATTCTCGAGACCGAGTACCAAATTCGTCTGCCCAAGGCGGCGCAACCGGCCTTCTCCAAAGTGGTCCAGCAGGTGACCGACGAAACCTCCAAGGAGATCACCGCGGCCGGCATTTGGGACCTGTTCGAGCGGGAATATCTGGTCCAGGAAGGTCCCTTCGAACTGGTCTCCTTCGCCAGTCAGTCGGCCTCGCTTTCCAACGACTTAGAGCGGATCAGCGCGGTCGTCCGCCATAACGGCGAGGATCATGTGATCAAGGCCACCGGCAATGGCCCGATCGCCGCCTTCGTCAGCGGCATGCGTGAGGCTTTCGGCCTGCAATTCAAGCTGATCGATTACGAAGAGCATACCCGCTCGGTCGGCTCCGACGCGCAGGCCGCGGCCTATATCAATCTGCGCGTGCCCGACGCCGAAGGCGCCGATGTTTGGGGCGTCGGTATCGACACCTCGATCACCATGGCCCCGATCAAAGCCGTGGTCAGCGCGATCAACCGGTTCTAAATAACTAACGACAACACGAAAAGGCCGGGCGCCGCGTCGGCGCCCGGTTTTTTTTATACCGCGTCCTTGCCGGGACCGTAGGGCACGATGTCGGCGGCGTCGCAGGTCACGTGAATTAGCGCCGGGCGGTCGGCGGCCAAGGCGGCCGCGAGGGCCGCCGGCCATTCCTGGGTCCGCGCGACTCGCAATCCGACGGCGCCGTAGCCCTCGGCCAAAGTGGCGAAGTCGGGATCGCCCATAACCGTCGCATAGGCTTTGTCATCGCCGTATTTGGCGCGCTGACCGCTGATAATCGAGCCATGCACCTGGTTGTCGCACACCACCACCGTGATTTTCAGCCCCTCGCGCACGGCGGTCGACAATTCCTGACCATTCATCATGAAGCCACCGTCACCGGCGAAAGCGACCACCGGCTGATCGGGCGCGGCCAGCGCCGCGCCAATCGCCCCGGGCACGCTGGCGCCCATCGCGCCGCTGGCCGAGCCGCCCTGGGTCAGCGGGCCGCGATAGCGGTAGTAACGATGCACCCAGCGCGCGAAACTGCCCCCGTCGGTCAGCACGATGGCGCCCTCCGGCAAGTTGTCGCCGGCCGACTCGGCGAGCACCGCGAGATCGGTGTTGCCCTGCACGGCCACCCCACCCGGCGCCGAGAAGCGTAAATAGGCCTGATGCAGGTCGCTTTGCCAGGCGCCATTGCCGGAGGCCGCCGGCAACGCCGCGGTCAAGGCCGACAGACTTGGTGCTACATCCGCCAACACCGCCAATCCACTGGCGAAACGGTCGAGCACCACGGCGTCGGGATAAACATGGATCAACCGGTCGGGCCGGTCGGCGAGCAAAGCCTCCTCGCGGCTGGTGATGCCGTCCAAACGGCTGCCCAAAACCAGGATCGCGTCGGCCGCGGCCAGGGCCTCGTTTTGATAGGCCACCGGGTTGATTTCCAAATGACCGGCATAGGCCGAGTCGCTGTTATCCAACACGTCTTGGCAACGGTAGGCGGCCAGCACCGGCGCGCCCAAACGGTGGGCCAGCGCGCTCAAAGTCGGGCGCGCTTCCGGATCGCGGGCCAGTTCGCCGGCCAAAATCAACGGCTTCTCAGCCGCCGACAAGCGTTCGACCATCGCCGCGAGGGCCGGCGGCGCCGGCAACACGGCGGCCCGGCCGGCGCCGTTTGCGCCGGCACCCACTTCCGGCGCCGGCGCCTCGCCCAAATCGCGCGGCATGACCAGCACCACCGGCCCCGGCCGGCCGGCCATGGACAGGGCGATGGCCTCACGCGCCATGCTGATCGCCTGTTCCGGTGTCTCCGGCTGGAACACGCCCTTGGACATTGAGGCGAACATCGACGTGGCGTCAATCTCCTGAAAGGATTCGCGGCCGCGCATATGGCGCCGGACATGCCCGATCATCAAAATCATCGGCACCGAATCCTGGTGCGCGGCGTGCACGCCGATCGCCGCGTTGGTCGCGCCTGGTCCACGGCTGACAATGGCCACCGCCGGTTTGCGCGCGCGCGCGCCATAGGCCAGCGCGGCGAAGGTACATCCGCCTTCATGGCGCATCGATACGGTGCGGAATTGCTCGCGGCGTTGGCGCAAGGCTTCCAACACCGGCAAAAAACTCTCCCCCGGCACCGTAAAGGCGGTGTCGAGGCCACAGTCTGCCCAACAAGCGACAAGGGCGGCGCCCGCATCCATGCCCATACCTCCTAATCTGCAAAAATCCCATGCGACGGTTTCGAATGACACGCCGATATCAGTACATAAGGACGGCCGGCCTGTCGACGGTCGGCGATGTCGCGCGCCGCGGGCACCCCATTCGCGGCCGACCAACCCGGCTGAACGCAAGGCGTATCCCGGCTCACAGCGCGGGTGACAGGGCCTTCCGCGCAAGCTAACGTGCGGCCATGGAACAGTCATCCGATGCGCATATGGCGGGCCGCGCCCTGGCCGCTTATCTGGAGGCCAGCACCCGCGCCGTGGTCTTCACCGGCGCCGGCATTTCGACCGAATCCGGGATTCCCGATTTTCGCAGCCCGACCGGCATCTGGACCAAAATGGCGCCCATCGATTTCCGCGACTTCATGGCCAGCGAAGAAGTGCGCCGGGAATCCTGGCGGCGCAAATTCGTCACTGACGAAACCATTCAAGCGGCCACTCCCAACATCGGGCATGCCGCCGTCGCGGGGTGGGTCGCGGGCGGCCGGGTCAGCGCCGTGATCACCCAGAATATCGACAATTTGCACCAACGCTCCGGCGTGCCCGATGCCCGCGTGATCGAGCTGCATGGCAATGGCACCTATGCCAGCTGCCTGGACTGTGCGACGCGCCATGAACTTGACGAGATCAAAGGGCCGTTCCTTGACCACGGCGTCCTGCCGTCCTGCCGCGCGTGTGGCGGGATTGTCAAAACAGCCACCATTTCCTTTGGCCAGGCGATGCCCCTGGCGCCGATGGAACGCGCCGAACGCGAAACCTTGGCCGCCGATTTGTTTATCGTGATCGGCTCCTCGCTGGTCGTCCAACCGGCTGCCTCGTTCCCGCTGGTGGCCAAGGAAAATGGCGCCAAGCTGGTCATTCTAAACCGCGAGCCAACGCCCCTCGATGACGCCGCCGATTTGGTTCTGCACGCTGAAATCGGCCCAACCCTGACGGCGGCCAGCACCGCCGACACGCCCCCCAACTAACCGTTCAACCTCGGAGATTGCTGCCATGGCCCTTTATCGGATCGGCGATTTGGCCCCGACTATCCACGAAACCGCCTATGTCGCCGAAGGCGCCACTCTTATCGGGGACGTAATCCTCGAAGCCGGCGCCAGCGTTTGGCCCGGCGCGGTGCTGCGCGGCGATAACGCGCCAATCGTGATCGGCGTGGACAGCAATGTCCAAGACGGCGCGGTGCTGCATGTCGACCCCGGTTGCCCGGTGACGCTTGGCCGCGGCGTGACCATCGGCCACCAAGTCATGCTGCATGGCTGTACCATTCAAGACGGCTGTTTGATCGGCATTCAATCGGTGATCTTAAACAATGCCGTGATTGGCGAGAAATGCCTGGTTGGCGCCGGCGCCCTGGTGACCGAGGGCAAGGAGTTCCCGCCCCGCTCACTGATCATCGGCGCGCCCGCCAAATTGGCGCGTGAACTCACCGATGAGCAGGCCAACGGCCTCGCCCGTAACGCCAATTCCTATAAAGCGCGCAGCCAAAGCTTCAAAACCGATCTGGTGCGCATCGACTAACCGGTCTGGGAGGTTACCTGGCGCGCCGCGCGCGCCAATTGGCTCTCCCGATGGGCGATGTAACTGGCGCTGGCGACGATGATCATGCCGCCGACGATGGTCCATACATCGGGCACCTCGGCGAACACGAAATAGCCGAGCAAACTGGCCCACACCAGTTGGACGAAGGTGACCGGCTGGGTGACGGTGATTTCGACCAGGCTATAGGCTTTGACCAGGGCGATATGACCGAGGGTGGCGAAAACCGCCGTGGCGGTGAGCCAGACCATTTCCTCCCAAGTCGGCGCGCGCCACACATAGAGCGCCGGCGGCATCAGCACCAAGGTCACAAAGACCGACAAAAAGGCGACGATTTCCCCCGGTCGCTGGGCCGCCGTTAAACGTTTGGCCAACAGCATCGAAGCCGCGAACAGAGGCGCAGCCAGCAACATGGCCGCCGCGCCAAGCTCGAGAGTGTTCAAGCCCGGGCGCAAAATCACCAGCATGCCGGCAAAGCCGATCCCAATGGCGATCATACGGCGTAGCCGCAACCGCTCGCCCAGGAACAGGGCGGCGCCGAGGGTAACGAAAATCGGCGAGGTGAAGCCGAGGGCGGTAACATCGGCGATGGGAATTTGAGTCATCGCGAAAAACCACAGCATTACGCCGATCCCGTGCGTCAACCCCCGCAGGGCGTGAGGCGCCAACCGGGGGAGACGCCAGGCGCTACGCGGCACCGCCAGCAAAGTCGGCAGCAACAGCGCGACCCCGATGGCGTAGCGCACAAAGGCGGCTTGGATGGGGTTCATGTCGCTGCCCAGATGGCGCACAATCCCGGTCACCGCGACAAAGCATAGGCTGGAGATGACGACCCAGAAAATCCCGCTGAGATGGGCTGAACGGACCATTAAGTAAGGGCGAGCGAGTCGCGATACAACGCCAGAGTGCGTTCTAAAACGATGGCCTTGTCGAACCGTTTCTCGGCGTCGGCCCGCGCCGCCACACCCATCGCCCGCCGGCGTTCCGGGTCGGCCAGCAAGGCTTCGATGGCGGTGGCCAAGGCGACGCTGTCGCGGGCCGGCACCAACATGCCGGTGACCCCGTCGACGACCGCTTGCCGGCAACCGGCCACATCGGTGGCGATCAGCGGCCGGCCACAAGCCGCCGCCTCGATGAGGCTCATGCCCAGACCTTCGCGATAGGACGGCAAAACCGCGACATGCGCCTCACGCCAGACCGCTGGAATATCGCGCACAAAGCCGCGGTAATCGATGGTCCCGGCGTCGGCCCAGGCGGCCAATTGATCGGCGTCGATCGAGGCCGGATTTTTCGGATCCGGCGCGCCAACTAAACGCAGAATCACGGCCTGTCCGGCGGCCCGCAACCGCTCGACCGCCGAGACCAGTTCATGCACCCCTTTATCGGTTAACATGCGCCCGACCATGGCCACCACCGGCGGGACCTCCGCCGGCTCGTCGCTTGGCTGGAACTCGACGAGATCGATACCGGTGCCTGGAATCACCACGATACGTTCCGGGCAAAGGCCGGTGATCGCCGCCAAATCGGCGGCGTCATCCTCGTTCAACACGATCAGGCGCGCCCGCCCGCGCGGCAACAGCAAGCGCAAGCCAAGGCTAACCAGAGGCCGCAGGACGCGCGCTTTGAGGCGCTGCGAGGCGTAAACATAGCCGAGCCCGGTTAAGGCGTTGATGCGCACCGGAACGCCCGCCAGAAGCGCCGCGATTTGACCATACAACACCGGTTTAATGGCGATGTGGTGAACCAAATCGGGGCGAATTTCGCGGTACAACGATAACAAACGAGCGATGGTCGCCAAATCGCGCAACGGGGTCAGGCCGGTGCGCGACAGATGGATGGGATGGAAATGCACGCCCGCCTCGGCAAAGACCGCCGAAAAATCCTCACGTTCGCCGACCCCGGCGATCACATGGACCTCGAAACCGGCGGCTTGCACCGTCCGCGCCAACTCCAAAAAATGCAGCGCGAAGTACCAATCGGCGCCGCATAGGTAGACAACCTTGGTCAAAGGTTTGTCGTCCGAGGCGCTCTCTGTGGCGGCGGGCCTAGGCACTTCGATAAAGTTTGGTCAGCACAAATTCTCGATGGCCCAAAGACTCCGCCGCGGTCAAACGGCCACTGGCGGTTCGCAAGGTGATGTCGAGCAGCGCGTCGCCGGCGTCGTCCAAGGTCATCTCACCCCGCAGAATACCCGAGCAGTCGAGGTCGATATGCTCGCTCATGGTCCGGCACGTCCGCGGGTTGGCCGATAGTTTAATCACCGGCTCGATGGGGTTGCCAATGACATTGCCCTGGCCGGTCGGAAACAGGTGGACGGTGAAACCGGCGGCCATTTGCAAAGTCACACACTCGGCGGCGGCGCTGGAGGTGTCCATGAAATAAAGACCCGGTCCGCGTGCCGGCGCCTCGGCCGGGGCCAAGACGTCGATATATTTGGTGTGCTTACCGATCTTCTCGAGGTTGCCAAAGGCTTTTTCCTCAATGGTGGTCAGGCCACCTTCGATATTGCCGGCGGTTGGCTGGCTCTCCGACAGATCGGAGGTCTTATGCGGCTCAATCACCTCGTCCATATAGGCTTGCCAGGTGGCCATGAACTTATCGCCGATTTCCGGGCTGACGGCGCGGGTGCGGCAAACCGCTTCGGCGCCGGTGATTTCCGAGGTTTCACCGAAACAGGTGGTCACCCCCAAGGGGTCGACCTTGTCGATGAAATTACCGACCGTCGGGTTGGAGGCGAGGCCCGAGGTGGTATCGCTTTCCCCACATTTGACCGACACCCAAAGCTCGGAGATATCGCACGGCTCGCGCTGCAATTCCGAGGCGGCTTGAACGAATTTCTTGGCCGCCCAGGAGGCGCGCTGGATGGTGCTCAAATCGCCGTGCTGTTCAATCGCGAAGCCTTCCACCGGCTTGCCGGTTTTGGCGATCCCCTCAACCACCCGGTTGGTCCATTTCGGCTCAATCCCGATGACCACCACGGCGGCCACATTGGGGTTGCTGCCGGCGCCGATCAAGGTGCTGAAATGGAGGTCCAAATCGGCGCCAAATTGCAGCCGGCCGTAGGGGTGCGGGATGGCCATGGTGCCTTTAATGTTATTGGCGACCGCCTCGCACGCGGCATTCGACAAATCGTCGAGCGGCAGAATGATGACATGGTTGCGGACGCCGACGCGGCCATTCTCGCGGCGATATCCAAGGAAAGATTTGTTGGCGCCCATTTCTCACCACCTTTTGGTTTTTACGTTTTGAACATGGGCATGGCCGCCTTGCGGGATCGCCGCCACCGCCTTGCCGATATCGTGGCCGTATTTGATCAGGGTGTCGCCATCGGCGATATCGACCAAAGCAATCTTGTGGCCAAGGGGAATATCGTCACGGGCGGCGATGGAGATACGACCGCCATCCTCCATCGATAAACCGGTGAGAGTCTTGCCCTTGGCGGCATCCTCCACCACGACCACTCCGACGGTGTCTTCTTTGCCGTGTACCAGAAAGTCCGGCGCGCTCATGAGCTTCCCTCCCCGATTGGTCCTTTAAACGTTTTACGCCGCCCGGCGGGACGGTGTCAAAAGCGACGGTAAACAAGGGGTGCGGCGTTGCGCCCGAGGTATTATGCGCTTCAACCTTGCAGAATGTCCCCAGCTTTCAATAAGCTTAAGGAAATCACAGGTGGCGATAGGCCACCGATAAAAGGGGCGGGGGAGTTGCCGATGGGAAATCTATTCGATTTGACCGGGAAAGTCGCGGTCATCACGGGGTCCACCAAGGGTATTGGCAAAGCCATGGCCCAGCGCATGGCCGAGCATGGCGCCAAAGTCGTGATTTCGAGCCGTAAGGCCGATATCTGCGATCAAGTCGCCAGCGAAATCACCGCCGGCGGCGGGACCGCCATGGCCATCCCCTGCAATATCTCCGACGAGAGCCAGTTGCAAAACTTGGTCGATAAGACCATCGCCGCCTGGGGCGGGATCGATGTCTTGGTGTGTAACGCCGCCGCCAACCCCTATTACGGTCCGATGGTTGACGTGCCCGACGGCGCTTACGACAAAACCATGGAAAACAATATCAAGCGCAATCTCTGGCTCTGTAACATGGTTTTACCGGGGATGGCCGCGCGCGGCGGTGGGTCGGTGATTATCGTTTCCTCCATCGGCGGCCTGAAAGGCAGCGAAAAGCTGGGCATTTACGCCATCTCCAAAGCCGCCGACATGCAGTTGGTGCGCAATTTGGCGGTCGAATGGGGCGACCGCGGCATCACCGCCAACGCCATCGCGCCGGGCTTGGTTAAAACCGATTTTGCCCGCGCCCTCTACGAAGACCCGGCGCGTGCCGAACGCGCCGCCGCCGCCCATGCCCTGCATCGTTTGGGAGAGCCAGACGACATCGCCGGCATCGCGGTTTACCTGGCCGCGCCGTCGGGCCGCTGGACCACGGGACAAACCTTCGTTATCGACGGCGGCAGCACTATCACCAGCCGCTATTAAGTCGCCTTGTTCAAAACCGTCACCTGAAGCGGATTACTTATAGGAGAGAATGATGTTCACCGAGACCAGCGAACGGTCCCGCAAATTGCAAAACGAAGTCCGTGAGTTCATGGACGCCCATGTCTATTCGGCCGAGCATGTTTACGAGCAGCAGCTTGACGAAATGGAAAATCGCTGGTCGGTCGTGCCGGTGATGGAGGAATTGAAGGCCAAGGCCAAGTCGGCCGGCCTGTGGAACCTGTTCCTGCCGGAATCCGAGCGGGGCGCCGGCCTGACCAATATGGAATACGCGCCGATCTGCGAGATTATGGGGCGGTCGCCGATTGGGCCCGAGGTGTTCAACTGCTCGGCGCCGGACACCGGAAATATGGAGGTGATCGAGCGCTACGGCAACGAAGAGCATAAGGAACAATGGTTGAAGCCGCTGCTGGCCGGGGAAATCCGTTCCTGTTTCGCGATGACCGAGCCGCGCGTGGCCTCGTCCGATGCCACCAATATCGAAGCCTCGATCACCCGCGACGGCGACGAATATGTCATCAACGCCCGCAAATGGTGGACCTCCGGCGCGCTCAGCCCGCGCTGTAAAATCGCCGTCTTCATGGGCAAGACGGACCCGTCGGCGCCGAAACACTTACAGCAATCGATGGTTCTGGTGCCGATGGACTCCCCAGGTATCGAGGTGGTCCGCCCGTTATCGGTGTTCGGCTATGACCACGCGCCCAAAGGCCATGGCGAAGTGCAATTCACCGATGTGCGGGTGCCGGCGTCGAACATTCTGCTGGGCGAAGGGCGCGGTTTTGAAATCGCCCAAGGGCGCCTTGGCCCAGGCCGAATTCACCATTGCATGCGGTCGATCGGGATTGCCGAGCGGGCGTTGGAATTGATGAAAGTACGCTCCAAGGCGCGTGTCGCCTTCGGGTCGGCTAACGCCGACAAGGGCGCCCTGCGCCACAAAATCGCCGAAGCGCGAATCTCCATCGATCAGGCGCGCCTGTTGACCCTGCATGCCGCCGACATGATGGACAAGGTCGGCAACAAGGCCGCCCGCCAACAAATCGCCATGATCAAAGTGGTCGCCCCGCGGATGGCCTGTAAGGTTATCGACGAAGCGATCCAGGCTCATGGCGGCGGCGGCGTCAGCCAGGAATTTCCGCTGGCCCATTGGTACGCCTCCCAGCGCACCTTGCGGCTGGCCGACGGTCCGGACGAGGTGCATCTGGAATCGATCGCCAAAACCGAACTGCGCAAGAACGACTAAAAAATCACGTCTCCGGCCGGCCCCGCGTGGGGTCGGCCGGAACCCATGAGGAGGCCGATCATGCCGTTGTCGGTGATTGGCGCCGGATTTGGCCGTACCGGCACCTTGTCGCTTAAAACCGCGCTGGACATGACCGCGGTCGGCCCCTGCTATCACATGAAAACGGTCATCGCGCACCCGGAACATCGCCCGCTGTGGTTGGCCGCGGCGGCGGGTGAGGCGATTGATTGGGACGGCTTGTTCAACGGTTTCGGGTCAGCCGTCGATTGGCCGGCATGCTATTTTTGGCGCCTTTTGGCGGACCGCTATCCGGCGGCTAAGGTGATTTTGACGGTGCGCGATCCGGATCGCTGGTATGACAGTGTCCACAACACCATTTCCCAATCGATGATCCGTCCGGGACCCGACGGCAAACCGCAGGCCGGCGTGTCCCAAGACATCATTTTGAAACGGACGTTCGACCACCGCTTTGAGGACCGCGCCCACGCGCTGGCGGTGTTCAACGCCCATAACGCGGCGGTGGTGGCGGCGCTGCCGGCGGAACGCCTTCTCGTCTACCGAGTCGCCGATGGCTGGCCGCCGCTTTGTTAATTTTTGGGCTTGCCGGAGCCGCCGGCGCCCTTCCCGCACGTCAATTCAACGGCCGATTTCAAGGCCACCTGGGACATCAAAGACTAGGCCGCCGGCCCCAGCGTTTCGTTAAACGCCACCGGCTTGCCAATGGGCGCGCCCAGCACCTCGTCCTCGCGCATCACCACGGCGCCGCGGATAATCGTCGCCATCGGCCAGCCTTTGATGGCCATGCCGTCGAACGGGGTCCAGCCGCATTTACTGGCGATCCACTTATTCTCGATGGTCCGTTCGGCCTTTAAATCGACCAGGGTGAAATCGGCGTCATAGCCTCGGGCGATACGCCCCTTGCCAGCGATGTTGTAAATCCGCGCCGGCCCGGCCGAGGTCAGATCGACCAGGCGTTCCAGGCTCAACCGGCCGGCGTGCATATGGTCCAAAAGCAGGGGCAATAAGGTTTGCACCCCCGGCATGCCGCTCGGTGTCGCTGGATAAACGCCTTCTTTTTCCTCGCGGGTGTGCGGCGCATGGTCGGAGCCGATGACATCGACCACGCCGCTGGCGATGGCCCGCCACAACGCGTCGCGATGACCGGCGTCGCGCACCGGCGGGTTCATCTGCGCGAAGGCGCCCAGTCGCTCGTAACATTCCGGCGCCGCCAGGGTGAGGTGGTTAAGGGTGCATTCGACCGTCGCCAAGTCCTTATGCTCGGCAAGCAATTCCATTTCCTCGCCGGTCGTCACATGCAGCACATGGACGCGGCGGCCGGCGGCGCGCGCCAGTTTTAAAATCCGCTGTGTCGCCAGCAAAGCGGTGCCCACATCGCGCCATTCGGGATGGACACGCGGATGGGCGCCATCAATGGCGATTTGCCGGCGGGCGATTAGGCGTTCCTCATCCTCGGCGTGGACCGCCACCCGCCGTCGACCATTGGCCAAAATACGGGCCAGAGTGGGGTCGTCCTGAACCAGCAGGCTACCGGTCGACGAGCCCATGAAAATTTTCACTCCGGCGCAGCCGGGATAGGCCTCAAGAACCGGCAATTGTTCGACGTTTTCGGCCGCCCCGCCGATGAAAAAGGCGTGGTCGCACCAGGCACGGCCGTCGGCGCGCGCGAATTTATCCGCCAATTCATCCGTCGATAGGGTCAGCGGGCTGGTATTGGGCATTTCGAAAATCGCGGTGACACCACCCAAAACCGCCGCTTTCGTGCCATGGGCCAAATCTTCCTTATGCTCCAGGCCAGGTTCGCGAAAATGCACCTGACTGTCGATCACACCTGGCAGGACATGGAGGCCCTGGGCGTCGAACACCTTCGCCGCCTCCGCCCCTTCAAGGCTGCCCAGGGCGACGATTTTGCCGGCCCGCACCCCGACATCGAGCGACATCGCGCCGGCCGGCGTCAGCACCGTGCCCTTTTTGATTACTAAATCGAATTGCCGCGCCATTGATTTTCTCCCGCCTGTGACGGCGGGCAGCTTAGCAGGCCGCCAGGATCGCGCAAATCGCACTATCCGAACCTACAGCCGCTGGCCTTTCAATTGTGCGCGCAAATGGGCGGCGTGGCGGCGCGCGCTGGTCATATGCGGGTTGATCTGCAGGGCCCGCTCAAACGCTTTCAAGGCACCTTGCGGCCGCTCAAGCGCCATGTAGATCAGGCCCAAGCCGGAGAGCGCCCCAAAATGGCGCGGTTCGAGGTTCAGGACTTGGCGAATGTCGGCGACCGAGCCGTCGAAATCACCGGTCAGGAAACGCAAGGTCGCGCGCCGGTTCCACCCCTCGGCGAAGGCTGGCGCGCGGGTGACCACTTGGTCGAAAACCTCCGCCGCCCGCTTCATTTGCTCCGCCGCCATCAAACGCGCGCCATGGCGCATCATCCGGTCGATGATCGGATCGTCACCGTACTGGCTCCAAATCCGCCAAATACCGGCTTCGACGCGGCGCGCTTTGGTGACGTCCTCGGCCTGGCGTAGGGCCGAGAAAAGCGGGTCCAGACGCGGATCGTTTTGATCGCCGAACGCCGGTGAAGCGACGGCGAGCATGGTTAAAAAAAGGCCGAGGATCAATCCGCGCCGAAAGGGCGCGCGGCGATTTTCCTGCCGCTGTGTGCGTGTGCTAACCATGAAAAATATCTAGGACGCGGGGGCGCGACGAAAAGCCCATAGGCACGGTTTACCGCCGGATTTTCGCCACAATGTACCGCCGGAGCGCCGCAATCGACCATGTTTTAGACAAACCGGCGTGGGACAAGCGGGCCGTTTCGTACCGTCGTCGTTGATCCTTGGCGAAAACACCCCACTTACTGGGCACGGCGTTCCCAAAGGTCGCGACACAGTCGCCCCACCGCCGGCTCGCCCGCGGTTGATATGGAGAAAAACATGCNACGGACCCCCCAAGNCATCGCCCAGCGCACGGNGCGCCTGGACGGCCGCGTNATTTTGAACCTGCTGTTCGCCGGNCTNTTGCTGTGCGCCAGCATGCTGGCCGCCGCCGNCCACGCCAAGGCGCCACCGCAGAGCTTCGCCGACTTNACCGAACGTCTNCGCCCGGCGGTGGTCAACATTTCGACCACNCAACAAGTNAAACAACAAAGACCGCAACGCGGCCCGCANGGCCCACAGGTTCCNCCCGGATCGCCGTTCGAGGATTTCTTCAAAGATTTCTTCGACCGCAATCAACCGGGCGGCGGCAATCGCGGTCCGCGGCGCGCCCATTCNCTGGGNTCGGGCTTCATCATCGATCCCGCCGGCGTGGTGGTGACCAATAACCATGTCATCGCCGAAGCCGATGAAATCAAGGTCATCTTGCAAGACGACCGAGAATATCCGGCGAAATTGTTAGGCCGCGATCAAAAGACCGATATCGCCGTGCTGAAGATCGACGCCAAGGGCTTGAATCTGCCACATGTTAAGTTCGGTAATTCCGACGTCGCCCGGGTTGGCGACTGGGTGGTCGCCATTGGTAACCCCTTCGGTCTTGGTGGCACCGTCACCGCCGGCATNATCTCGGCGCGTGGTCGTGACATCGGTCANGGNCCCTATGACGATTTCATCCAGACCGACGCCTCCATCAATCGCGGCAATTCCGGTGGCCCGCTGTTCAACTTGAATGGCGAAGTNATTGGCATCAATACCGCTATTTTCTCGCAAAGCGGCGGGTCGGTCGGTATCGGNTTCGCGGTTTCCTCGCGCCTGGCACAGCCGGTGATCGCCCAATTGCGTGAATTCGGCCGTACCCGCCGNGGNTGGCTTGGCGTGCATATTCAAACCGTCACCGACGAAATNGCGGAAAGCTTNGGNCTGGCCAAGGCCAGCGGCGCACTGGTCTCGGACGTNACCAAGGATGGCCCNGCCGAGGCCGCCGGCCTGAAAAAAGGCGACATCATCCTNTCNTTCAACGACCGTGAGGTCGANACCATGCGNAAACTNCCNCGCATNGTNGCTGAAACNCCGATTGGCAAAGCGGTGCCCGTGACNGTCTGGCGCGAAGGCCGCAAANTNTCGGTACAGGCCAAGATNGGCGAANTGGAAGCNGCTGAGAAAAATCAACTGGCCTNGGCCAAGGCGGCGCCCAATCGACCNANGCCGTCNACNGGCCGCCTCAACGANCTCGGCCTGGATCTGTCGGTTGTGACCGACAGCTTGCGCCAGCAATACACNCTCGGCAAGGACGTCAAAGGGGTNGTGGTNACCNACTTGGACAGCGACGGTGTNGCCGCGGTTAANGGTTTGCGCCCGGGCGATGTGATCGTCGAGGTCAACCAAAATGANGTCGCGACACCCGATGATGTGATCCAAAACGTCGAACAAGTGCGTAAACGGGGCATGAAATCGGTGCTGATGTTGGTCAGTCGCCGAGGCGAGATGCAATTCGTCGCGCTGCGTTTGAAAAAGGGCTGACCCCCGTTCCCCCCGAGTGAGCCCCCTCGGCGCGATTTTTACGCCGGCTCCTTGTGAGCCGGCGTCTTTTTTGCCGCCTCGTTCACAGCCCCGCCAACCACGTTTCGCCCAGCGCGGCGGTCGCCTCCGCGAAACCNGCGGCCAAGGCTTGCGGCTCCGGTGCCTCACCATGACTGCCGATCCAGGCCAACAGGGCCATCCGCCGGAGCATNATGAAACTATCCACCTCGGCCAGGTCCGCGGCGGTCAGCGGCCGCACATTCTGGTACCCGGCCAGCCATGCCGATTTAAGCGCCGGCACCCGCGGATCGTCTTCCATGAACGACAGGGCGGCGGCCAGGTCGTAGAGAAACCAACCGAAACCGCAATCGTCGAAATCGATCAATCGCACCGCCGCGCCGTCGACCAAAAGATTGGCCAAGCGCATATCGGCGTGGATCAACCCGAAGCGCCTCGGCGCCTGCCCAAAATCGGTCAGGCGGCGCCTNAAACACGCTTCGACCCGCTCCAGCACGGCGCGCACCGGGACCGTCACTTGCGGCCCNTCGCGCCAGTCGCCCCACCGCGGCCGCTGACCGAAAATCGCCTCAAGGTCCCAAGCGCCGCGGCTAAATCCGGCCGGCCNCGACCAGGCCATGGCNTGGAGATGCAGANGCGCGGCGATCNCGCCNAAGATCTNAAAACCGCCGGTCAAATCGCCGTCGACGCCCGGTGTTTGGCCNGCGAGATGGTGAAACAACACCCAATGACGCGGCCCATCCGGGCCCGGCAAGCTTTGCACCGCCGCGCCATCGCGCCCATGAAAATGGCCGGGCACCNCCACCGCGCCCGCCGCCGCCNAAACTGTCATCCAGGCCAGCTCGCTGTCGATCTCCCGCCGTCTACGGCGACCCGGTCGATAAAGCCGCAGAACCGCCCACGGCCCGTCCGGCGTGGTCACCCGAAAGCTCGCGTTTTCAGAAATGGTGATCAGGCGGACGGCCGCGCCGACCGGCGCGGTCCAACGCGCCAACGCCGCCCGCGCCCAAGTCTCCAGCACGCCGGCGTCCGGCCAGGGACCACGCGTCATCCGTCACCCATGCCGGTCCGGCGGCGTCCCTAACCGTGCACCCAACCGGCCATCAGCCGGCGCGCGGTTCGGAATGTGGAGGTCCGCGGCACCTGCCATTGGCCATCGATATGAGTCACCTCGGCGGCGGCCTTAACCACGCCCGAGGGCGTGCCGATACGCAGTTCGCCCGCCGCGTCGCCCGCCGCCTGGCGCGCGCCATGAACCGTGCTGCCCGAAATCGCCGCCGCCGCCGCCGTACACATGGCGGCGGTTAACGGAATGGCGCGATGCACGTTACCCATCGACAAGACCCGCGCCGACAGATCCACCGCCGCCGCCGGATATTGCCGGCCATCGAGCGCGGTGAACGGCGCCGGCGGTCCGACAAGGGCGATCTTCGGGCTGGCCGCGGCGGTGTTGTCCTCACTATCGGCGAGACCGGCGACAACCGCCGCGCGCCGGCGCAAATCCTCCAACCGGGCCATCAGAGCGGCGTCGTTCTCAATCGCGGCGATGGTTTCGGCGCCGGTCAGTCCCAAATCGGCGGCCCGCGCGAAGGCCACCACATTGGTGGCGTTGACCACGCTGACGGCGACTTCCGCGCCCCCCGCGTCGACGATGCCGTCGACCACTTGGCCCGATGGTAGCGGTGTCGCCCCGGCCTCGTCATTGGCCATGAAATCAAGCTGGATCGGCGCGCCGGTGCCGCCGACACCTGGGATTTCCAAATCCCCGGCCTCAACCGTTTGGCCATCGCGCACCATGAACCGGGCGTGCACCACCTGGCGCATATTGGTGTTGAACAGGCGCACCAGAACGGGCCCATCGGCGGCTTGGAAATAGCCCGCGTCGACCGCGAACGGCCCCATGGCCGAGGTCATGTTGCCGCAATTGGCGGAGTAATCCACCAGATGCTGGTCAATCGCGACCTGGCCGAAGGTATAGTCGAAATCGACATCCGGCCGGCTTGGCGGCGACAGGAACAAAACCTTGGACAAAGACGAAATGCCGCCGCCCATGCCGTCCAATTGCCGGCCATAGGGATCGGGCGAGCCCATCGCCCGACAAAAAAAATCGTCGCGCGTCGGCCCGGCCGGCGGCAAGTCGTCGACATGAAACAACAGCGCATTGGAAGTGCCGCCGCGCATGAACACGGTGGCGATTTTACGCCGCCCGGCGGCCGCGCCACTCAACTCGGCACCAGATTGACATGGGCGCGGGCGCCGGCGACGCGAATACCCCCGCGCATGCCGCCGAGCGCCACCGTGCCATAGCGTTCGGCCATCGCCTCCGGTAATTCCCGGCCGGCCGGAGTCGCCAGCCAGAGGCGCAGCAAATGGCGTTTCAAGGCCGGATCGGCGTGATCCTCATAGTCGGTTCGACTGTGCAGTACTTGATGGTTGTGGACCAATTGAATATCACCCGGCTCGAAGGTTAGGTCGAGACGAATGTCGTCGCTGTCGGCCAAGTCCTGCATCATATCAAGCGCTTCGCGCTGGGCCGCGCTCAGGCGCGGCACATGGTCGAAGCGTTGCGCGGCATAGATGAAGTCCGGCGCCAGGATCGTGGTCAGCAAGCCGCCGGTCTTGAAGAACGCCGCCATTTCATAGGTTTCCTGCTTGCCCGGTGGCACCTCGCCCTTGCGGTCGTAAACGAACGGTCGCATCAGCACCGCGACCAAATCCGGCCGCCGGCGCAGCATTTCATTATAGATCGTCACTGAACTGGATAGCGCGCTAAGGCCCCCGGCCTTGGCCTTTTGCAGGCACAGCAGGCCGACGATATCGCAGGAATCGGTATGATAGGGCTGGCGCCGGGTGGTGGTGTAAATCCGCACCGTTGGATCGTCCGGGTCGTACCCCAAATCACGCACATGGCCGATCAAATGACCGGCGGCGTTCTGCGGCACCGCCAGGCCCAGGTGCAGGCCGATCCCCCAATAAGCGAGCGCCGCGTCGGCCATCGACCATTCGTCAACCGGCAGGCCGCGCAGCACCATGAAACCATGGCCATGAACAACCGCCCGATAGACCTCGGCCAGCACCGGCGCCAACACCGGCAGGGCGAAATCGTCGAGGCCAACATCCTCAATCGCTAGGCCCCGCGCCCATACCCGGTCCATGGCCGCTCGCAGGTCGGCGACCTCGGCGGCGCTCAGGTCATGGCGCCAGTGGCTGGACGCGGCCATTTCGGGCCCGGTCCAAGCGGCCGGCCCGTCAATTATCTCATAAGCTTGGCGCGGATGCGCGGCATCGGTTGTCATGGTTCCCTCCGGTCACGGCGTGAGCTCGGCCGAGGCGATAGGGAAGCAAACCCGGCGCCGTCGCGCAAGAGACGACATCGGCCGCCGTCCGCAATCGTGGCTGGTCGGGTTTCCGACTTTCGGCTAGGTTGCGCCGTCAGCGGGGCAGCCGACCCCATTTCCACGAGGTAACCGTCATGAGCCGCACACCTGGCCGCAACTTCTTTTTCCACCCCGGCCCGACGAACATTCCCGACCGCGTGCTGGCGGCGATGCAGCGTCCGACCACCGATTTCATGGGCGCCGAGTTTCGCGCCCTCCAGGGCCGCTGCCATGATCGGTTGAAGGGGATCTTCCGGACCTCGCAAAATCTGGTCGTGCATGTCGCCAATGGCCATGGCGCCTGGGAATCGGCGATGGTCAACACTTGCGCGCCCGGCGACCATGTATTGGTCCCGGAGTCCGGGTTTTTTTCGGTCCATTGGGCGAAAATGTGCGAGGCCCTCGGCCTGGTTGTTGAAACCGTGCCCTGCGACTGGCGCCAGGGCATGGACATCGAAAAACTGGCCGACCATTTGGCCGCCGACCGCGAAGGCCGCGTCAAGGCGGTGTGCGCGGTGCATAATGAGACCTCGACCGGCACCATGAACGATGTCGCCGCCGTGCGCGCCGCGCTCGACACCGCCGGCCACGACGCTTTGCTGATGGTCGACACCATCTCTTCGCTCGGTTCGATTGATTTTCGCATGGACGACTGGCGCGTCGACGTCGCCGTCGGTGGTTCGCAAAAAGGCTTGATGCTGCCAGTCGGGCTGAGCTTCACCGGGGTCAGCGAAAAGGCCTTGGCGGCGCGTGGCAATGGTCATTTGCCCCACCAGTATTGGAGTTGGCGGGAATATCTGCCGACCGAGGGGCGTTTCATTTTCCCGGGCACCGCGCCGACCCAGATTTTCGAGGCCATGGATGTCGCCCTCGACCTGATCGAGAACGAAGGCTTCGACCAAGTGCTGGCCCGGCACCAACGCCTGGCCGGCGCCACCCGCGCCGCCGTCACCGCGTGGCAAACCGAAGGCGGCCTGCAATTCTTCGCCCAAAGACCACCGCGCCGCTCGGACTCGGTGACCGCCATTTTGATGCCTGAGGGCCATGACGCCGAAGCCTTTCGCCAGGCTTGCGCGGAAGAGTGCAACGTGTCCCTCGGCGGCGGCCTGGGGGCCCTGCACGGGCGCCTTTTCCGCATCGGCCATATGGGCGACCTCAACGAGGCGATGCTGCTGGGCGCGCTGGGGGTCATCGAAATGCAATTGGCCCGCCACGACGTGCCTCATAACGCTGGCGGTATCGCCGCCGCGGTCGACTATCTGACCCAACATTGACGCGGTCGCCGTGAACCGCCCAGCCACCGAAACATGGCAGCCGGACCGCGGCAACCGGCTGCTGGCGCTGATTTTCATGACGCTGGGGGTGACCCTGGCGTCGATGACCTCGCTGTGGTTACCGTCCATCGCGCCCAATGTGGCGGCCGATCTTGGCATCGACGCCTCGCTGATCGGGTACCAGGTGCTGGCCGTCTATCTCGGCGCCATGACCACCAGTTTGATGGCCGGCGGATTCACCAGCCGCTGGGGACCGTGGCGCACCTGCCAGGTCAGCTTGGCGATGTTCGTGCTGGCGATCTCGATGATCATCAGCGGCCACCTGGTGCTGATCGCGCTTGGCTCGTTCACCGTCGGCCTTGGCTATGGCCTGGCCAATCCGCCGGCGGCTTCGATCCTAACCCGCATCGCCACCCCGCAAAATCAGGCGTTGATCTTTTCGATCCGCTTCACCGGCGTGCCGCTCGGCGGGGTGATCGCCGGTTTGGCCGGGCCGCAACTGGCGCTAACCTATGGCTGGCAGGCCTCGCTGGCCATGCCGCTGGGTTTGATCGCCATCTCCGGCCTGTTGATGCAGCCCTTGCGCGCGCGCTGGGACCAAAAGCGCCAAGCCGACGCGCCAATTTGGCGGCCGCCGCTCACCGACGTGCGCTTGGCGTTCCAATATCCGACCGTCAAATGGCTGTGCTTCACGGGGTTATTCCTGGCGGCGGTGCAATTATCGTTGACCTCGTTCACGGTGACCGTGCTGGTCGAAGACATCGGCCATGACTTGGTGACCGCCGGGATCGCCCTCTCCTGCATCCAGGTCGCCGGCGTTGTCGGTCGGGTCACCTGGGGCTGGCTGGCCGACCGAAGCCAATCGCCACTGGCGGTGATGGCGGTGATCACCGCCGTCATCGCGGTCGGCGCCCTGGTCCTGACCCAATTGTCGGCGGCTTGGCCGCTGCTGGCGATTTACGCGGTCTATTTCGCGCTTGGCTTCACCGGCATGAGCTGGAACGGCGTTTGTTTCAGCGAGTTGGTCAACCACGGCCCGACCGACCGAGCCTCCAACATCACCGGTGCGGCCTTGTTTGTCACCTTCAGTGGAGTCATTCTGGGACCGGCCGCTTTCGCCCTGTTGGTGCAAATCACCGGCGATTACACCAGCACCTATTTCATGACCGCGGGCTTGGCGGTTTTGGCCGGCGGCACCCTTTGGTTGGCCGGGCGCGGCAAACGTCCGGCCGCGGCGCAACAGCTGGATCGCCCCTAACACCGGCAGGAGAACGCGATGACTTTGACATGGTTACTCCTGGCCCTGATTGGCGTCGCCTTGGTGGCCCTCATGATCCAAGGGGCGCGCCGACAACTGGCCGCGGCGGCCCGTGACGAGGCCGACGAGACCGCCGGCGACGGACCAATGTTCGGGATTGAGACAGCGGGCGGCGCGGTCGCCGAAATCCCGCGCGCGGACCGCCGCCATCTGAACGAATCCTGGCATCCGGTGCGCCTACCGCCGTCACGCGAGGGCGGCGACGACATCATGGAAAAGCGGCGCGCCTGGCTGCGCGACCAAGCCCAAGGAATTTGGCGGGTTGAGGCCCGACATCAGGGTGGCGCGGTGTTTTGGTTCCAAAACGCCGGCGACGCGCGCGCTTTCACCGATACCTGGTTTCCGGTCAAAAGCGGCTGATCCGGCGAGCCGGCGGGGGCGTATCCTAGTTGGAGGTTGCCGATGTTCCGCTTGCGTAGATTTGTCCTTGCCCTGTCCCTGTTGCTCGCCGCCGCCCTGCCGGCGCGCGCGGAAACGCCAAGCGCGGCCGACGCCGCCGCGTTTCAAAAAGTGATCGCGGCCCAGGTCGCGGCCTTCCAGGCCGACCAATGGGAGGTCGCCTTCTCCTATGCCGCCCCGCGCATCCAAGCGATGTTTGGCAATCCGGAACGGTTCCAGCGCATGGTGCTGGGCGGCTATGAGGCGGTGGCCCGACCACGGGTGTTCAAATTCGATGACGCCACCTTGATCGACGAACGCCCGGCGCAATTGGTGTTCGTCATCGGGCCCGACGGCATCCCCCGCCGTGGCGTCTATTTCATGGAACGCCAAAGCGACGGTAGTTGGCGGATCGCCGGGGTGTTGCTGAAGCGCGCGCCGGACCTTGCCTCCTAGGCGCATTTGACCCTAGGCGTGACGGGCGGCGCTGGGTACCATCACGGACCCAAATCTTTGAGCCCGCCGCGCCATGTCCGATAACGCCTTTCTCGATCTTCTCATCGACCGCCTGCGCGCCGCCGGCCTTGGCCAAATCTATGGCGTGCCCGGCGGCGGCAGCAGTTTGGATTTGATGGACGCGGCCCGCCGCGCCGAGCTTGAGGTGGTCATCGCCGCCCGCGAGGACGCGGCAGTCATCATGGCCGGTATCGCCGGCGTCTTGGCCGAGGGGCCAGGCCTCGCCTTTGCGACCCGTGGGCCGGGCCTGGCCTCGACCTTGAACGGCCTGGCGGCGGCGGCTCTCGACCGGCTACCGGCTTTGTTGATCTCGGAATACGCCGACGCCAACGAGCGCGCCTACGCCAGCCATCAATGGATCGACCAACCGGCGTTGGTCAAACCCTTGCTGCGCGCAGGCGCCGAACTGCTGACCGCCGATCCGGAGGCGGTCGACGCGTGGCTCGGGCAAACTCCGCGGCCGCTTCGCCGGCCGGCGGCGATGTTCCCCGACGCCAGCGATTTGGCGCGGCGCTATACCGCCCCGCCGGCTCCGGCCAAGGCCGGCTCGACGCCCGCCCTCGGCGAAGCTCTAGGGCCCCTCGTCGACCGGCTGGCGACCAGCCGGCGACCGGTGTTCCTGGTTGGCCTGGAAGCCGCCCGCCCGGCCCTGGCGCCGACCGTTGCCGCCCTGGTCGAGCGCGCCGGCGGCGCCGCCCTGACCACCTATATGGCGGCCGGCACCCTGGCCCATGACGATCCGCGCTGGATCGGCCCGTTCACTGGCGGCGCCCTGGAACAGCCAGCGGTGCGAAGCGCCGATTTAATTGTCATGGTCGGCCTCGACCCGGTCGAACTGATTCCCCGCCCCTGGGCCTATGACCTGCCGGTGATCGAGCTTGCCGAGGAAACACACGCGCCCCATTACCTGACCCCCGCCGCCCGCTGCATCGCCCCGCTGGGCGAGAGTTTGCCGGCCTTGACCGCGGCCCTCCCGTCGACCGACGGCAGCGCTTGGCCGCTGGCCGAAATGGCCGAGCAGCGGGCGCGCATGTTCGCCGGGCTGGACGTCGCCGGCGACGGTTTGACGCCAAGCGCGGCGATCGCCATCGCGGCGGGCGCCTTCGCCGCCAAAGACGCGGCCACCCCGCCGCGCCTGACGGTCGACGCCGGCGCCCATATGTTTTCCGCCTGCGCCCAATGGCCGGTGCGCGCGCCGCGCGACTTGCTGATCTCCAATGGTTTGGCGACCATGGGTTTCGCGATTCCGGCGGCCATCGCCGCCGCCCTGCACGATCCGGCGCGCGGCGCGTTGGCGGTAACCGGCGATGGCGGCGCGCTGATGTGTTTGGGCGAGTTGAAGACGATCGCTCAATACGATGCCAATGTGTGCGTGCTGATGTTCAACGATGGCCGCTTGTCGCTCATCGACATTAAGCGCGAGGCCCGCCAAATGGCCGACCTCGGCCTGGCCTGGACGCCGCCGGATTTCGCCGCCGTGGCCGCCGGTTTCGGCTTTCAAACCTGGATCGCCGAAGACCCCGACAGCCTCAACGCGGCTTGCCGAGAGGCCGCCGCCGGGCGTGGCCCACGCCTGATCGACGCGCGCATCGACGCCGCCGGTTACGGCGACCAAATCAAGGCGTTGCGCGGCTGATTTACGGCCGCATGGGGAAGCCAACCGGCCCGGCGGTGCGTAGCGGCGCCGCCAAATTGGCCCATTCACAGAGCAAGGGCCGAGTGTCGCGCGGGTCGATGATTTCCTCGGCGACGAAACGTTCAGCCGTACGGAAGGGCGAGCGCACAGCCTCCAACCGGGCCAGGATATCGGCCTTTAACGCCTCCGGGTCCTCGGCCGCCGCCAAATCCGATTTATAGGCCGCTTCCAACCCACCCTCGACCGGCAAAGAGCCCCAATCGCCCGATGGCCAAGCGTAGCGGTAGTGGTAGCGCGCGGCGTTGGCGTTACCGGCGCCGGCGACACCGAAGACCTTGCGAATGAGGATCGAGCACCAGGGCGTGCGCGCCTGGTAGACCGCCGCCAGGGCGCGCGCGCCATGGCGAATGGTGGCCGCCTGCTCCGACGCCGAACCGATCAAAAAGCCCGGGCAATCGACCAAATGCACGACCGGCAAATGGAAGGTCTCGGCGAGATCGACGAAACGGGTAATTTTCTGCGAGGCATCGGCGGTCCAAGCGCCGCCATAGACGAACGGGTCGCCGGCCATGATCGCCACCGGCCAACCATCCAGACGGGCCAGCCCGGTAATCACCGAGCGGCCATTGTAGCGGCCAAGTTCCATGAAACTGCCCTGGTCGACCACCGACTCGATGATCGGGCGCATTTTATAGACTTTGCGGCGGTCGCGCGGCACCGCCCCGATCAGCCAATCGTCGCGTCGGTTGGGATCGTCGGTGAGCGGACCGCGCGGCGCCAATTCGTGCACCGATTGCGGCAGGTAGGAAAGGAATTGCTTGGCCTTGGCGAAGGCCGCCTCCTCGCTCTCGACCTCGTCATCGATGGCGCCGTTGCGGGTGTGGATTTTGCTGCCGCCAAGCCCCTCTTTGTCCAAATCCTCACCGACACCGGCGACCACCGGCGGGCCGGCGACGAACATTTGCGAGAGATCCTTGACCATCACCGAATAATGGCTGGTGACCGCGCGGGCCGCGCCCAGCCCGGCGACCGGCCCAAGGGCTAGCGAGATGACCGGCACCTGGCCCATGTTGGCGACCACCCAATCCCAAGCCGGATTGCCGGGAATATAGGTCGCGCCGTCCTGTTCCAAAGTCTTGACCGAGCCGCCACCGCCAGTGCCCTCGATCAAGCGCACCAGGGGCAGGCGGTATTCGAAGGCCAATTGTTCGGCGGCCAATTGCTTGCCGCGGATGCCGGCGTCATTGGCGCCCCCGCGGACCGTGAAATCATCGCCGACGACGACCACCGGCCGGTCGTCCAAGCGGGCTTTGCCGAACACGCAATTGGCCGGACGAAAATCGACCAGTTTGCCGTTATCATTATAGGTGGCCGCCCCGGAAATGGCGCCGGTCTCATGAAAACTGCCGCCATCGACCAGGCCGTCGATGCGTTCGCGCACGGTCAGCCGGCCGGCCGCCTTTTGGCGCGCGACCTTTTCCGTGCCGCCAAGGCCATGGGCCAGAGCGACTCGCCGCTTCAGTTCCTCAATTTCCGGTTCCCAACTCATTCCCTGCTCCTTGTTTGATCATTGACCCCGCGGTTTTCCCAGACGGGCGCGGATCGGCGCCAAGTAACGACGCGGCTCATCGTCCTTAAAGGCCGCCGCGAAAGCGCGCACGCCGGCCTCGATGGCGTCATCGAGCGGCGCGTCCTCCCATTGCCGCATCAGGGCCTTCTGGTCGCGCACCGCTTTCGGCGCGGCCTCGCAGAGGGCGGAAACGGTTTTTTGCACCGTTGCCGACAAATCCGCCGGGTCGGTCACAAACTCGACGAAACCCCAGCGTTCGGCGGTGGCCCCGTCAATGTCTTCGCCGGTCAGCAACATCCACGAGGTCCGTCCCCAGCCCAGCAGGCGTGGCAACAACGCCGCCTCGATCACCGACGGGATGCCAAGTTTGGTTTCCGGCATGCCGAAAACCGCGCGGGTGCTGGCGATACGGATATCGCAGGCGGCCACGAACTCCATGCCCGCGCCAATGCACGGCCCGTCAATGGCGGCGATCACCGGCATCGGCAGGTCGCGGTAGGCGGCGATCATTTGCTGCAAATTGCGGATCAGGCGCTCACCCTCGGCGGGGGTCTCGACGGCGCACAGATCATTGACATCGGCGCCGCCNATAAANGCNCGGTCGCTGGCGCTTTCAACGACCACCGCGCGCACNTCGTCGCGGCCGGCGAGGTCGAGCGCGGCTTGCCTTATCTCGGCGGCGAAACCACCGGACAGAGCGTTGCGCTTGGCCACCCGGTTGAGAATGACATGGGCGACCGGCGCGTCGTCACCGCGAATCTCAACAATCACATCGCTCATTTCCAATCCTCCGCGCTGTCTTCCGGTTCGGCGCCATGGGCGCGGACCAGCGCCCGCACCTCGTCCCCGGCGGCCGCCAAGGCGGCTTCGTCGAAACCTCGCAGAACCAGGTTGGTGCCGATCTGACCCATGCGAAAGAACGGATAACTGCCGATGTCCAAATCGGGGTAGCGGTCCTGGATTTCCTGTAATCCGGCGGCCACCACCCCCTCGCCCAGCGGGCAAAGGATCGACACCGCCTGTTTTTTGTCGCCGCCGGTCAGCGTCTCGCGCAATTCGTCGAACATGCCCTGCATGATCCGCGGCACCCCGGCCATCACATAGACATTACCGATTTTAAAACCGGGCGCCGCCGACACCGGATTGTCGATCAAGCTGGCGCCGTCGGGGATATTGGCCATGCGTTGGCGCATTTCGTTAAACTCCACCCCGGTCTTTTCGTAGTGCAAGGTCAGGCGGCGCATCGCTTCAGGGTGGCGAATGACGGCGGCGCCAAAAGCCTTGGCGATGCACGCGCAGGTGATGTCGTCATGGGTGGGACCGATGCCACCGGTGGTGAAAACATAGTCATAGCGTTCGCTAAGCGCGCGGACGGCGGCGATAATGTCGGCCTCGTCATCGCGCACCACGCGGCACTCGCTCATCTGAATGCCGAGATCGTTAAGGTTCTCGCCCAAGAAGGCGAGATTGGCATCCTTGGTGCGGCCGGACAGAATTTCATTGCCGATGATCAGCAGGGCGGCGGTGACCACCCGCGCGGGGCCGTCGGAGAGCGATTGTTCGGACATNGGCACTGGGCTATGGAAGGGGNTGACGCTAGTCGACCAACTATAGGCGAGGTCCCGTGCAACTACCAACACCCCTCTACCGCGGTCGCTTGATCCGCCGCTANAAGCGCTTTTTNGNCGATGTCACCTTGGATGACGGCCAGGAAGTGACCGCCCATTGCCCCAATCCAGGGGCCATGCTGGGNGTCAGCCNGCCNGGCGCGGTGGTGTGGTTGTCGAAATCCGATAATCCCAAACGCAAACTGGCCTATACCTTCGAATTGATTGAAATCGACGGCCGCTTGGTCGGGATCAACACAGGCCATCCCAACGCCATTGTCGCCGAGGCCATCGCCGCGAACAAAATCCNGGCGCTCAGCGGCTACGCCAGCCTGCGCCGCGAGGTGAAATATGGTGAGAACTCGCGCATTGACATCCTGCTGGACGATCCGGCGCGCGGGCGTTGTTACGTGGAAATCAAGAATGTCCATTTGAAACGCGCTGACGGCCCCAACCCCGGCGCCGCCGAATTTCCCGACTCGGTGACCACNCGCGGAGCCAAGCATCTGGACGAATTGGCGGCCATGGTCGCCGAAGGGCACCGGGCGGTGATGGTTTATTTGGTCCAGCGCATGGACTGTACGCGCTTTACCCTCGCCGCCGATATNGACCCNGGCTATGATCGCGCNTATNGGCGNGCGCGGGCCGCCGGGGTTGAAACCCTGGTCCTGGCGACCAANATCACNACCGAGGCGATCACCGCCGCCGGGCNNNTGCCNTTGGCGNNCGATCTGTCCGGCGACGCCCACGANGGCNTGGAGGTGTGAACAAATGGAACATCCCTTGACCCCGGAGGAACGGCAAATCCCGATCCACGGGCCGNCCGAATTCGAGGGCATGCGCAAGGCCGGCCANTTGGCCGCGCGCACGCTGGATTTCATCACCCCCCATGTGCAGCCGGGCGTGACCACCGACGATCTCGACAAGCTCTGCGCCGAATTCATCGCCGACCATGGCGGCATTTCGGCGCCGCTGGGCTACAAGGGCTTTCCGAAATCCATCTGCACCTCGGTCAATCATGTCGTCTGCCATGGCATTCCNGACCCCGGCAAACGCTTGCAAGACGGCGATATCATCAATATCGACGTGACCCCGACGCTGGACGGTTGGCATGGTGACAGCAGCCGGATGTTTCCGGTCGGNAAAATCAACGTCAAGGCGCGCCGGCTGATCGACGTGACCTATGAAGCGATGATGCGCGGCATCGCCGCCGCCCAGCCGGGCGCGACCTTGGGCGATGTTGGCCACGCCATCCAATCTTTCGTCGAGGCCAATCGCTTTTCCGTGGTGCGCGATTTTTGCGGCCATGGCCTCGGGCAGATTTTCCACACCGCGCCCAGCGTGTTGCATTACGGCACGCCCGGGACCGGCGTGCGTCTTCGGCCGGGCATGTTTTTCACCATCGAACCGATGGTCAACGCCGGTAAATTCCCGGTCAAATTGCTCGACGACGGTTGGACCGCGGTAACCCGCGACCGTTCGCTTTCGGCCCAGTTCGAGCACTCGTTGGCGATCACCGACGACGGCCATGAAATTTTCACCCTGTCGCCCACCGGCTTGCACAAGCCTTCCCTCGAAAACTAGCTGGGCCGGCGCCAGGCGCGCCAATGCAAACCCGCCGCGATGACCCCGCCGTAGGTCAGGATGCCGGCGGCCACCACCATCAACAGATGCGACAGGTTGGGCGCGCCCTGCAGACTTAGGGCGCCGACCCCGGCGGCAACCACGGCCAAGCGCAAAAACGTGCCGAACACCGGCCAAAACAATGTGTTCAGCCCCTGACTGGCGAAGTACAGGCACAGACCAAGACCGAAAAAGCCGTAAAACGGCCCAACCACCCTTAGGTAATGATCGGTGACCGCCGCCACCGCCGGTATGTCCGTGAACCAGCCGCGCCACAGCTCCGGCCATAAGGCGGTGAGCACGCCGATCACCCCGACCAGCGCCGCCGCCATGAAGGCCGCCAGCCAGGCGCCACGGATCGCCAACGCGCGGCGGCCGCCGCCGACATGGGCGCCAGTCACCGCGATGGCCGCGCCACCGATCCCGAAAACCACCGGCACCAACAGCAGCTCCAGACGCACGCCGATGCCATAGCCGGCCAGCGCCGCGTCGCCCAGACGGGCCACATAGGCGGTCGCCAGCACGGCCGCCAAAATGGTCGCGACCGATTGGCTGGCGGCCAACAAACCATTGCGCAGAATCGGTCCAATGACCGCCCACGGCACACCGCCCCAGACCAACGGCACAGGCGTGAAACCGAAAAGAATCGCCGCCACCATGACCGCCAAACCGCCGCCGAAACCGACCAGCAGCGCCATCGCCGAACCGACGGTGCCAAAACCATCGATCAAGGGCGCGCTGGTGACCCAATAGGTGACCGCGGCCAGCACAATGGCGATGAACGGCGTGCGCATGTCGCCGCTGCCGCGGCTGACCGCCGCCGTCATGTTGAATAACCAGATGATAACAATGCCGGCGAACAGGGTTTGGCCATAGGCGACGGCATCCCGCAGCACCGCGCCCTGGCCGCCGGCCAAGGTGAACATTGGCACCGCCAGGCTGACCACCAGCCCGCCCACCACCACGCCGCCGACGCAGCCAATCACCACCGCCGCGCGCAACACCGCCGCCGCCCGGACCCGATCCCCGGCGCCGCGCGCCCGCGCCGCCGCGCCCGATACCGCCCCGCCAATGGCGCCGGCCGACCACATATTCGACAGCACGAAAAGCGGAAACACCAAGGCAACGGCGGCCAAGGAGACCGATCCCAGCGCGCCAAGGCGCCAGGCTTCGATAAAACTCATCGCGGCTTGAATCAAGGTCGCCGCGATATTCGGCAGGGCCAGCCGCAGCAGGGGACGCAACAGGCCACCATCGGTCACCCGGCCCGCCATCACGCGCGCACTGCCGCGGCGGTAGGCGCCAACAACCGCGTCAGGGTGGCGAGGTCGATACGCTGGCCGGTGAACATCTCAAAGGCATGAATGCCCTGCCACAAAAACAGGCGATAGCCGGACATGACAACCGCGCCGGCGGTCGCGGCGTGGCCGAGAAAGACCGTGTCCACGGGTGTGTAAACGGCGTCAAAGGCCCAGCGCGGCGCCCCAAAGGCGCCGGCCGGCAATGGGCTGCCCGGATGATTGTGCATGCCGAGCGGGGTCGCGTTGACCAGGCCGGCGGCATCCGTCGCCGCCGCCGCCGGGGTCTTGGCGACGACAATCGGACAGGATGTGTGGCCAAGCGCGGCGGCGAGCGTCTCGGCGCGCGCGCGGTCAGGGTCGTAAACTTGTATCGCCTCGGCGCCCAAAGCGATTAGCGCGGCGGCGAGCGGTCGCCCCACGCCGCCGGCGCCGAAAAGCGCCACCCGGCCCGGCGACCGCTCCGCGAAAGCGGCGCGATAGGCGGCGATAAAGCCGCTGTGGTCGGTATTGGCGCCGCGGACCGGGCGGCCATCGTCGAACAAGACCGTGTTGATGGCGCCCAGACGGGCGATCTCCGGCGCCACGGTTTCAACCAACTCAATGGCGCGGGTTTTAAACGGATGGGTGACATTAACGCCCCGTCGGTCGGCGCAGGCCCTGAGACAGGCGTCAAAATCGCCTCCATCGGCGAGGTCGAACAGCGGGTAATCGATGTCAATCCGATAATGGCCTCCGGCCAAGCGATGCAAGCGCGGCGCCGCCGATTGGCCAATGCCGACGCCGATCAAACCAAGACGCAATGGCGAATGTCCGGTCATCGCGCGCCCGCCATCTGCCGGCACCGTCCGCGGCCGGCCCGCGAAAACCCATTAAAACCTTGAAATAGCAACTGCCGATCCTTCGAAAGTATATTAATGTGTCATTCGATTCGAAACCTGGATCAACCCTTAACGACGCGACCCGATGGCCGCGTAAGGACCCATCAATATGCCCGAAGGAATGCAGATCGAAGTCGATGACTATGATCGCGATTCCATTCATACCCTCGCCCTCGCCTATATTCCGTTACGTTCGGTGGGATTGAAACGTGCTCGCCTGATCAAAAACGTCCGGATGCACGCGGCGGTCGAAATCTACCGAGAGGCGGGCACCGGCTCGGCCCAAATCGGGCCGTCTGAGATCCCTGACTTTTTTGGCGGCAGTGACGAGGACCTGGTCTACGACCAGCGCATCATTGAGCGGTTAGCGGAACTGGAAAGCTTTGATGTCTACTCCTTGCGGATTGGCCTCCGCGACCTGGAAATCTCCGTCTCCGACCAGGAGGTGTTTGAGCTTTCGGATGCCAAAAAGGACGAGTTGCTGCCGTATATGCGTGACCTCACCCGGCCCCTTTTGGCCTATCTTTACGGCGACGAAAGTAGCACCGCCAGCGATGTCCAGACGCTGCTGAACCTGTTCACGGAGCCTAACGACCAGCAGGTGCGCGAACGCATCGAGCGCTTGGCCATGGCCCTCAACGTAACGCCCAGCGGCTTGCCCAACGCGCTCGCCAGCTTTGGCGATATTTTCTTGTCCCTCAGCTATTTCCGCAGCTATTTGACGCGCGTCCTGCCAAGGATCGAAGACATCGTCAGTTGGTCGACCGATGTTCGCGAAAACTCTTTCATCAGCCGTGATGAGCGCCTGTCCAAACAGGTGCAGCTGATCGAGGGGCAATTGCGTTTCCTGAGCCAAAGCGTAGGGCGCCGGTTCGAGATTTTCGACAGCGAGTACAAGGTTGATTGGGAACGCGTCAACATCGACACCTATCGCATGGTGCAAACCGCGATTGAAAGTCACCAAGCCTCAATGGCCTCGACCCTTTGCGGGCTGACCGTCAAAGTTTTCGAATGGGAAAATAAATTCCCGCGCGGCGACGGTGGACCGGAAAAGCGTGCCGACTTCATGATCGGTGAGGTCGGCGCCGGCTTGGAACGACTCATCGAAGTCGAAAAATCGGCGCCGCGCTTTGAGGACCTGGAGACCTGACCGACTAGGGTTGGGTCAGGGTCACCGCCGCCGTCAGCGCCAGGTCGACCACCCCCTCGGTTTGACCGGTGTCTTCAGCGACGCGAAAAATATCGGCGTCGACTATGCGATGGAGATAGACGCGGTCGTCATCTCGCGCGGCGGTCACGGCGACATTGAAGAAATAGCTGCCCTCGTTCAAACGACATTCGAAGGTGAAGCTGACCCGTGCCCGCGCGCCGCCTTCAACCAATTCGGCGTGATGTTCGACGGCGTCGGTGATCATGCCCGCCAAACCGTAACCATTGACCAATTTGATGACGGTTTGGAAAGACACCCAATGCGCGGTTTCGGTGAAGGCGACATCGAAACAAATTTGATAACGGCGACCGCGGCTCAAGACGTTACAAGGCGCGCCGGCGGCATCGAGCAAGCGGATATTGTCGATGATCGCGCCATTGGGGTCATAGACCACGCGGCTGGTCGACCGCATTTCGGGGACCAGGCCCGAGACATCATCGTTGCCCGCCGCCCCGTCATCCGCTATCGCCACAGCGTTGCCCGCCGCCGATGTCCGGCGGCGTAGCACCGTGTCGGGGTTGTCGAGAATTTGCGCGCGCAAGGCGCCACGCTCGCTTTCCGGCGCGTACAGTACGCGCTGATACAAAGTCAGGGCATCGCGCGGATTACCAAAGAACAAGCTCTCGCCCTGGTCCAACAGCAAAGCCCGGTCGCATAATTGCAGGATCGTGCCGGGGTGGTGGGTGACAAACAACAGGGTGCCGCCGGCGTTACGAAAGCGCTCCAGACGCGCGAAGCATTTACGTTGAAAAGCTTCGTCTCCGACCGATAACGCCTCGTCGACGATCAGCACATCGGGATCGACGTTGATCGCCAGCGAGAACGCCAAGCGCACAAACATGCCGCTGGAGTAGGTTTTCACCGGTTGATCGATATAGGCACCGATATCGGCGAAGGCGACGATATCATCGAACCGAGCGGTGATTTCGGCGCGGCTGAGCCCGGCGACGGCGGCGGCGACGGAAATATTTTCACGGCCTGTGAATTCGGGATTGAAACCGGCCCCCAGCTCCAACAGGGCGGCCAGACGCCCATTCACAGTCACCTCGCCATGGCTCGGCTGCAAGGTGCCGGCGATAATTTGCAGCAAGGTCGATTTACCCGAACCGTTTCGGCCGACGATGCCGACGGTCTCCCCTCGCCGAAGCTCCAGATCGAGCGCGCGGAGAGCGTTGAAACCATCGTCCGGCACCGGCAAGCGGCCACCAAAAATCAAACGCAGGCTCGACCACAGTGAAAGTTGGTTCCGCCGTTGGTAGATTTTGCCAACCCCGTGCGCCGCGACCAAAACGTTCGCGGATGACCGGGTGAGCGGGGATGTGCCTGAAATATCCATGGAAAACTGCAGAAAACCGGCAGAAAACTTTGCTCGTTTGTGCGCCGCCGGATAGTCTAATGCAAGTTAATTCAAGCAATTGGCCACCCGGAGGCAAGCCATGGACGCCCGTGTCGACCTCAACCCCATCGCCCGTCTCGCCGACGAGGCCTGCGCCATTACCGCGCTGGACCTACCGGCGACGGTGCTCCACGCCGCGAAACGTTGCGTCATCGACTGGTACGCGACCACCCTGCCCGGCACCGTCGACGCGCCGGCGCGATCCTTGGAACAGGGGCTCGCCGATGAATTGGGCCATGGTCAGGCTTGGACCCTAAGCGGCCGGCGAGGCGCCGCCCGGCCGGTCGCCTTGATCAACGCCACCGCCTCGCACACGGTCGAGTTCGATGATATTTTCGCGCCGGCCATCTACCACCCGGGCAGCCCGACCATCGCCGCCGCCCTGGCCATGGCGGAAACCCGCGGGGCCAGCGGGCTCGCCTTCCTCAAAGCGGTGATCGCGGGCTATGAAATCTCGACGCGCATCGGCATCGCGCTGGGCCGGCCGCATTACCGGTTTTGGCACAACACCGGGACCGTTGGCACTTTCGGGGCGGCCACCGCCGCCGGCTTGTTGGCCGGTCTCGACGCCAACCAAATGCGCCATGCCTTGGCCATCGCCGCGACCATGGCCGCCGGCCTGCAACAGGCGTTTCGCGGCGACACGCAGACCAAACCGCTGCACGCCGGCCACGCCGCCGACGCTGGCATGATCGCCGTCGCCCAAGCCGGCGGCGGCGTCAAAGGCGCCCTTGATATCTTGGAGGCGCCGGCCGGCATGGGCGCGGCGATGAGCGCGGATGTCGACTGGACCGCCGCGCTCGCCGACCTGGGGGAGACCTGGAACGTCACGCGGATGACGGTCAAAAACCATGGCTGCTGCGGCCATATCTTCCCAGGTTTGGATGGCGCCTTGGCGCTTCAGGCGGCCCATGGCTTCGCCGCCGAGGAAGTCGCATCGGTCAGTATCGGTGGCTATTCGGCGACCGTCGACGTGACGGGGAACTATATCGCCGACAGCCCGCCGGCGGCGAAATTCTGCCTCCCCTTCATTGTCGCCAGCGGCCTTGTCCACGGCAGCATCCGCCTCGACGCCTATTCCCCCGAGCGCTTGGCCGACCCGCGGGTGCGCGCTCTGATGGATAAGGTCACCTTCCACCTCGACCTGGCGGTTGACGCCTTGTTCCCCGGCCAACGCGCCGCCCAGGTGGCGATCACCCTGGCCGACGGTCGGGTGTTGGAACATTTCCAACCGCACCGGGTCGGCGACCCGCAGCTGCCGTTGGACGACAGCCAATTAGAGGCGAAATTCCACGAACTCGCCGCCGCCGTAATGGCACCGGCGGCGGCCGATACCTTGCTGGGCGAACTGTGGGCGATCGACACGCGCGCCAGCATGGCCCGCGCCAATGGCCCATATTAAGACTTTGGAGGCGGCCTAAACCGGCAAATCCTCTTCCAGGATGGCCATGGTGAAAGCGTATGAGACCTCGCCCTCGTCATCGTCCCGGTGCAAGGTGCCGAGGAACTCTTCGCCGACATAAACCTCGACCGGCGCGTTCGGCCGCGCCGGCGGTTTCACCGACAGTCGGTTGTTCCCGAACACGCCGCGCAAATAATGTTGCAACCGGCCGATATCCTGCGCTTCCATCGCCCAACTCCCTTGCGCTGGCGTTTGCTTACACGGATAGTCAGTAACATAAACACCGCGCCCTTCAAACGGCCCGTTACGCGGGCGCCGCCACCCGCCACCGCCAAGGAGACCAGCGCCATGCCCACCGCCGTCACCGATACCTTCGATCTGGACGCACATTTGCCGTCCGGTATCCGTCGCCGTTTGGTTGACAATGGCAATGGCTTGACCGTGAACCTCTTGGAGGCCGGTCCGGCCGATGGCGAGGCGCCGTGTTTGCTGTTGCTGCACGGTTTTCCCGAATTGGCTTTTAGCTGGCGTCGCGTGATGCCGGCGCTGGCCGCCGCCGGTTATCACGTGATCGCCCCCGATCAGCGCGGTTATGGCTGGACCACCGGATGGACGGCCCGTTTCGAGGATGACCTCGGGCCGTTCAAAATGCTCAACCTGGTGCAGGACCAATTGGGCCTTTTAGGCGCTCTTGGGCGCGACCGGGTGACCGCCGTCATTGGCCATGACTTCGGCGCGCCGGTGGCCGCCTATTGTGGCTTGGTNCGACCCGANGTGTTTCCCGCCGTGGTCTGCATGAGCGCGCCCTTCGGTGGGCCGCCGCGCCTGCCCTTCGGCGGCGGGACCGCGCCNACCGGAGTGGCCGGCGTCGCACCGTCGATCCATGACGATCTGGCCAATCTGGCGCGCCCGCGCAAACATTATCAATGGTATTATTCAACCGCNGGCGCCGANGCCGATATGCGCCTGGCACCGCAGGGCCTGCATGCTTTCTTGCGCGCCTACTATCACNACAAAAGCGCCGATTGGGNGGCTAACAAACCCTATCCCCTGGCCGGCTGGACAGCCGATGAANTNGCCAAGCTGCCGACCTATTACATCATGGATCTCGACCACACCATGCCCGAGGCGGTCGCCCCGGAAATGCCCAGCGCCGCCGAAATCGCGGCTTGCGCGTGGTTGCCCGACACCGATCTGGCGGTCTATACCGCGGCCTATGGGGCCAATGGCTTTCAAGGTGGCCTGCAGTGGTATCGTTGCGCCACGGGGCCGGCGATGGCCCAGGAAATGCGCGTTTTCTCCGGTCGCACCTTGGATGTCCCGACGATGTTCCTGGCCGGCGCCGCCGATTGGGGGGTCTATCAGAAGCCCGGCGATTATGAACGCATGCAAACCGCCGTTTGCACCGACTTTCGCGGCAGCCACCTGATCGAGGGCGCCGGTCACTGGGTGCAACAAGAACAGCCCGAGGCGGTGATCGCTCACCTCGACGCGTTTTTAGCGACCCTGCCGCGCTGATCTCGGCGGCCGTCAGACCGGCGGCACGGTGACGCCGTTCTTGATCACCTGGCGGTGGTTGACTGGGTCGGCGACCATCAGGATATCGGCCAGCGGATCGCCCGTGACGATTAACAGATCGGCGGCCTTACCGGCGGCGATTTCGCCGATCGCGGCGTTTTGCATCAAATCGGCGCCATTTCCCGTGGAAATGGTGAGGGCGTCGGCGGCGCTGATGCCGATCTCGACCATGTATTCCAACTCGCGCGCGTTCGCGCCGTGAAAGTTAAACGGCGTGCCAGCGTCGGTGCCCATGGCGATGCGCCCGCCGGCGCGGTAGAAGTCGACCACCGACTGCCGGTGGCGTTCCTCGACACGCATGGCCTTTTCGACGACATAGTCGGGAACCCCCTGGTCCTTGAATGCGACAATATTTTTCACCGCCGCCAGGGTTGGCACCAAATACGTGCCATGGGCGAGCATTTCATCGATACATTCGGCGTCCATGAAAATGCCGTGCTCAATCGAGTCGACGCCGCCGCGGACCGCGTTGAGGATCCCCTCGGCGCCTTGCGCATGACTGGCGCAGGTGCGGTGGAAGCGATGCCCCTCGTGGATGCCGGCGGCCATTTCCTCGGCCGAGTAATGGGCGTCCTCAGGGTTGACGCCAGGCGTCATGACCCCGCCGGTGGCCATGATTTTGATCAGGTCGGAGCCAGCGTGAATTTGTTCGCGCACCGCCTTGATGACCTCGTCAACGCCATCGGCCACGCGGCCATTGCGGTTACCATGGCCGCCGGTCATACAAATCACCTTGCCCGAGGCCATGATCGTCGGTCCCAATTGGCGGCCGCTGTTACAGGCGTCGCGCACAGCGAATTCCAGGAAATCCTTGCCGCCACAATCGCGGATCGCGGTGGTGCCCTTGGCCAGGGTCATCTGGGCGTTGGCCAAGGCGCGCATGACGATCTGACCCGGCCCCATTTGCATCATGCTGACCGAGGGGTTGGGCTCACCCTCATAGACCAGGTGGACATGGCAATCGATCAAGCCCGGCAACGAGGTGGCACCGGTGGTGTCGACGCGGACGCCGGTGAAGCCCGCGAACCGATCGGCCGGCGCCACTTCGGCGATACGCCCCTCACGGACCATCACACCGTGACCGTCCAGCAGGGTGCCGCGCCCATCGAAAACTTTGCCGCCAATAAATAATNGGTCCATCACCAGGTNCCCCTCTTCCACCGTTGCGCGCATNACACTANCTGGACCAGGTCANCGCCATCAAGGTTGGCGAGGGCGGCCGCAATCCGATCCGCCGTNGGGCTGGTTTGCGGCCCTCGCTGGGTGCACGCGTGNGCGCCCGCGACACTGGCCTCGGCTAAAGCNCGCGCCATCGGCCGGCCGCAGTCCAGCGCGGCGGCCAACGCGCCGACGAAAGCGTCACCNGCGCCGACCGTGTCAATNNCCGTCACCGGTNGCGCCACGACCCGCCAGGCGTNGCCGGCGTCNTCGGCGGCGACCGCGCCATCGGCGCCCAATGTCACCACCGCCAATAGACCATGGCGGGCGGCCAAAAGACGGGCTTGTTGCAAGGCGTCATCGGCCTCGGGCACGAGGCTGTCAGCCTCGCCGCGATTGGCGATCAACACATCCACGCGAGAAAGCCGCGCCGGATCGAGAGGCGCCGCCGGCGCCAGATTTAACACCACCCGGACCCCGGCCGCCGCCGCCCGATCAATCGCCGCCTCCACCACCGCGCGCGGAATTTCCATTTGCAAAAGCAGGGTGGTGACCGCGCCGAAATCAAGCGCTTCCACTTGCGCCAGGCTAACCCGGCCATTGGCGCCACTGGCGACGATGATTTGATTCTCGCCGCGCCCATCCACTGCCACCACGGCGGCGCCGGTGGCGCCCGGGCTGGTGATGAGGCCGCCGACGTCGACCCCGGCCGCGGCCAGGGTCTGGCGCGCGGTGGCGGCGAAGACGTCATCGCCAACCGCGCCGACCATCGCCACAGGAGCGCCGGCGCGGGCGGCGGCGACCGCCTGGTTGGCGCCTTTGCCGCCGGTATGAACAGTGTAGTCCGGACATAACACGGTCGCGCCCGGCCCCGGTAAGTGATCGGGGTTAAAGAAAAGATCGGCGTTAACCGAGCCGACAATCACAAGCATGGTGGCGCCCTTTCGCGGAATCTTCGACGCCAGTCTAGCAAGGCCACCGAAACGCGAGAAGCGCGGGCGCTCAGCCCTTGCCGTCTCCCACTTTCACCTCACCGGCCTCAATCGCTTCTTTGAGAATTTTGAGCCCTTCGCGCACTTCCTCATAGGTTTCACGGAAGCGACGCAACTCGCTGACTTCGGCTTCCTGCATGGTCGGCCGACCGCTACCGCCGGAATCCAGCAATTTCGCCAAATAGCGGCCCCGCGCGACGGCGGCCAGGCGGGCCAGCCCCTCAATCTCGTCACTGCGCACATCGATCAACGTGTCCTGGGCGATCTTGCGGCCCTCGACCGCGCTGAAGCGGTCCAGCTCGCGCACATATTGTTTGCCGTTCAGGGCGTCGTCGGCGTCACCGGCGACCCACACCGGACGACGGCTGCTGGCGGCACGCGCTTGCATCGTGCTGGCTTGGCGTGCCGGCGCACGGCCGGCGGCGGCTTTTTTTGTAGCCTTCGGCTTGCCGGTCGGCGGCGCCACCGAAATCCGCGGCGCCGCGTCGACCGGCGCGGCCGCCGCTGGCACTGGTCCCGGCGCTGCTCCTGGCACTGCTCCTGGCACTGGCGCGCGTAACACATCGGCGACAGCCTCGGTGGCAACGGCGGCGGTGGCCGTCGCTTCCATCGGATAGGGCGACCAGGACGGCAAACTGGCTTGTTCTTTGGCGGGGGACGAGGACATGGCGAAACTCCTGCGCTTCTGCTGCGGCGGCGCCAGCCGGCGCCTTTCCCTAAAGGATAAGCAAGAGCCGTGCCGGTTTCCCGCACGCGCCGTCAGACATCGTGACCGGCGGCAATGGCGGCGGCCGCCACGGCCGGCAATTCTCCCTGGCGAAAAGCGACCTCGGCCTTCAGCACCATGGTCTGGGTGAAGGCGTCACGGATGGCCCCGGCGCAGACCTCGGCCAACAAAACACCGAAAGGCAGCCATTTTACCCGCAACGCTTCACTTTCTTCCGGTTCCGGCGCGCCCTCGGTCAAATCCCAAGCCAAAAAGGCGCGGGCCCGCTCGTCGGTGATGGCGTTGGACAGATCCATCGACAACAGTGGCAACCAGCCCCGGGCGGTGAGACCGGTCTCCTCTTTCAACTCGCGCTGGGCCGAAATCAGGGGGGCGACATCGGCCGGGCCGCCGCCTTCGGGCAATTCCCAGGAGTAATAGTCACCGGGAAAGCGGTGCTGGCCGACCAAACAAACTCGGCCGGCATGGTCGATTGGCAAAACACCGATGGCCAGTTTGCGCACATGCACCAAGCCATAGCGGCCGGAATTACCATTCGGATCGATGACGGCATGTTCACTGACCTCGATCCATGGATTGCCATAGACCACGTTATGCGCGGTCGAGCGCCAGCGGCGCGGGTCATCCTCGGTCATCGGTTTCCTCTCGGCGGCCAGGTGGCTTTGACATGGCGACGCCCTGGCCATAGCATTCTCAACCGTACATTCGCAAATCCCCCGAGGTGTCTCATGTCTACTTTGCACGGTGTGATTCCGCCAGCGACGACCCCGTTCGATGCGCACGGCGATATCCAATTCGACGCGGCCGGCCGCCAGATCAAATGGCTGATTGAAAATGGCGCCCAGGGGGTTGCCGTTGGCGGCTCCACGGGCGAAGGGCAAACCCTCGACCGTGAAGAGTTCCGCGATCTGATCGCCGCGTCCACCGACGCCGCCGCCGNCCANGTGCCGGTGATCGCCGGCATCATCACCGATTCCACCCGCGAGGCGGTGATCCGCGGCAANATGATCCGCGANCTNAANACCGCCGCCCTGCAAGTGACNCCGGTGCANTANNTGTTNAANCCNAGCGACGACGCCATGGTTGAGCATTTCCGCACGCTCGCCGGCGAGACGGGACAAAAAATCATCATCTACAACGTNGTGCCCTGGACCTATCTGTCGCCGGCCCTGTTGCTNCGTATCATGGACGANGTNCCGGATGTCATCGGNGTCAAACAAAGTGCNGGCGACCTGAAACTGTTCGCCGATCTGATGGCCGACGCCANGCCCGGCAATTTGATTTTCAGCGCCGTCGACGCGTTGATGTATCCGTCCTANACGTTGGGCGCCCATGGCTCGATCGCCGCCATTTTGAGCGCCGCGCCCCGCGCGTCGGTCGATCTGTGGGACGCCGTCAAGGCCGGCGATCACGCCCGCGCCCACGACCTGCACCTAAAACTATTGGCCCTCTGGAACGCGTTGATGCCCCATGACAATCTGCCGGCGTCGACTAAGTACGCCCAGAGCCTTCAAGGCTGTCCGGCCGGCGTCGCGCGCCAGCCCATGGCGATGCCCGACGCCGCCCATCAGGCGCGCATCAAAACCGCCCTCGACGCCCTTGGCACTTTGGCGGCGGCGGCGGAGTAAAGCGAAACGGTTAGGTAAGGTCGCGGCGGGCCGCCAAGGCGGCCTGTTCGGCCTTGCCAAATCCCACCGACCAGCCGTCGCCGGTATCGATCACCGGCCGCTTGATGAGCGTCGGGTTGGCGACCAACAGGGCGGCGACACCGTCATCCGCCGCCCGCGCTTGCGTCGCCGGGTCCAAATTACGCCAGGTGGTGCCCCGCTTGTTGACCAGCTTTTCGGCACCAACGGCCGCCAACATCGCGGCGACAGTGTCGGGCGTCAGCCCATCTTTGCGAAAATCATGAAAACGATAGGCGATACCGGCCGCGTCCAGCCATTTACGCGCCTTTTTCACGCTGTCGCAATTGCTGATCCCGTAGACCGTCCAGGTCATTGGCCGCTCCGCTCAAACCGACCCAATCGGCCGCGTAGTCGATAGGTCACGTCCAACACATCGCCGGCCAGGCGCCGGGCCCGCGCCGGCGACCAGCCCTGCGCCGCGTCGGGACGGGGGTCATGGTCTTTGAAAGGCATTTCCAAAGTCATCGACAGGCAACGGAAGCGGTCCGCGAGATAGCTGGTGCAGATACGCAGGTCCGCCTTGCCGGCGGCCGCCTTGGGATAACCACGCGCGGTCTGGAAATCAGGGCTTTGGGCGGCCAATTCGGCACGGTAATCATCCAACAGCGCCAAATGATCGGTGGCCAGATCGGGAATGCCCTCATAGCCGGCGATGAAATTGACCGGTAAGGCCTCGTCGCCATGCACATCGAGGCAAAAGTCGACCCCGGTTTCGGCCATCTTGGCGCGCACATGAAACACTTCCGGGGCGGTTTCCACGGTCGCGTCACGCCATTCGCGGTTGAGATTGGCACCGCCGGCGTTGGTCCGCAAGTTGCCGCGCGCACTGCCGTCGGGGTTCATGTTCGGCACGACATGGCACACCGCCTCGGCGAGCAAGCCGGCGGTGACTGGATCGTCGGCATCGGACAAGCGGGCGATCAGACCTTCCATCCACCACTCGGCCATGGTTTCGCCCGGATGCTGGCGGGCGATGAACCACAATTGCTTGGCCGTCAGCCCCCCGTCGCCGAAACGCAAAATATCAATGTCCCGCCCGTCCAGGGTCTGGCCCGGCACCTCTAAGGCGACATGGGGGTGGGCCACGGCGCCGGCCACCAGGGCGGCGTGCCGGTCCAGCGAGTAGGGCGCGAAATACGCGAAATAGATGGCGTCGGCGGGCGGCCGATAGGGGATCGTCAACACCCCGGCGGCATAGCTGGTCGGCACCCGGACCCAGGTCCGCCCATCGACACTGGCGCAGGCTTGGTAGTTTTCCCAGCCGCCGGGATAGCTACAGGCGCCGGCGTTGAGCAGCCGTAGCGTGCAGTCGTGGCCGCGCGCACCGGTAAGGCGGAAATAGAACCATTGACGGAAATCGGCGGCGTTATCGGCGCGGATGTTGAGACGGATATCTTCCGGCCCGGCGCAGCGCTCGACCTCTATGTTACCGCCATCGAAGGCGGCGCTGACCGCGACCCCCTGGCCGGTCATGCGCCGGCATCGGGGTTAAAGTCGAAATAGCGCGCATGCACCACGGTCTGGCTTTCATAAATCGAGCCGCCGCGTTTAGGCGCCGGTAAGGGCATGCGCACCGGGCAATCGACGATGCGCGGCGCGGTGGTCGAGGTGCCGGCCAGCATGTTCGCCTCGAACCCGTCAAACCCGTCGCGCAGGCCCATCAACGGCCACGCGTCGGCGGCCGCCACTTCATAAAGCAGCAAGCGGCGCGTGTCGGCTGAGCGATTCTGCGCCGAGCCGTGAACCGTGCGCACATGATGAAAGCTGCAGGCGCCGGCGCGGCCAAGGATCATTTCGGCTTGTGACAGATCGACATCGGCGCTCGCCAGGTTCATCGCCCCGCAAAAATGACCGTCCTGGTGGTGGTCATGGGTGGGGCCGCGATGGCTGCCCGG
>NZLB01000056.1 GCA_002694075.1 Nisaea sp. | reverse complement strand
ACGGATTTGAATGGCGTGACATCCTCCGCCCTTGATGGGTTCGCCTGGATATCCGAGCATATTGGAGACTACGGCGGTGACCCGCGTAACATTTCGATCTCAGGGCATTCCGCTGGCGCGCACCTCACCGCCGAAATCATGGCTCATGACCACAGCCCAAGTCGGGCCATCAGCGGGGCTGTGATGATCAGCGGTGTCTTCGACCCAGCCAACGTGTCAAAAACCTCGGTTAATGATGTCTTGTGTCTGAGCGCGGAAACCATCAGCCGCCGCAATGTGCTGCTGCGGCCAACGCGTATGCAGGCCCAAACGACAATCGTTGTCGGCGGCGATGAACCGGAACTCTGGGTCGATCAATCGGTTGATTATTATCATCACTTGCGGCGGCAAGGCATGAAGCCGAGCTTGCATGTGCTGCCGGCATTGAATCACTACAATATCCTCGGTCTATTCCACGACCCCAATAGCCCTGTTATCGAAGCGATTACCTCGGCGGCTAACGGCTAAATCCATCGGGGCGACCGTTTCTGGCAGAGACGGTTGAGCCGCCAGCCTGCCAGCGAGGTTCAAAAATTAGTGGCGGAATTCCAACCGTCCGATCAAGACGAGATCGATAGTATGCTGCTAGAGGAATGACCGCCATCGGCACCGCGGCCCGCATTCAAAGAGACGCTCATGGATTCTCGGTCGGCGGGCCAAATTGGCGCATCGACCGCCTCGCCTTGAGGGCCGCCACGAAGGCCCCACGGGGGCCAGGAAGGCCTTAGCCGGGGGATACCGAAACGGGCCGGAACCCAATTAATTGTCCTCATGGTGACTTCCATGCGCCGTGAGACTAATTTGCGGACGGACCACACGCCGCATCAAGGAGGCTGATCATGACGCCAAGTCGCACGCAGCGCGACGCCATTTTTAAGGCTTTTGGCCGCGCTTTTTTCAAGCAAGATCTGGACCTCATGTACGAGGTGGTGACGGCTGACTTCACCTGGACAGTCGACGACGGCGATAAAGTTCATGTGCTGGACAGCCGCGATAAGATCGCCGATTTTTTCGAACAGCGCCGGGGCAAATTTGAAAACGTCCGCTTTGACGATGTGGTGTTTCATCACGCGGCCGATGCCACCTTCATGACGTATCGGATGACCGGCACCGACGTCGCGACAGGTCAGGCTTTCGCCAAGGTCGGTGTCGAGCGATACACTTTCCGCGATGGAAAGCTGACGGTGAAGGACGTCTACAGTCGCCCGGCCGAAATTGAGGCGCCCAGAGCCACCAACTCGACAAGGGGCGTTTAGGTCATCATAAGCTCCCCGCTTTGGCGTTACGGGCGTATAGTCAAAGACAACCTAAAAAAAACCTGGAGGGAAACAGGCCCGTGCACCGCGTTGGAATTATACCTTTCGATATTCGCGACGAAAATATCGCCGTGCTTTTTGTGACATCTCAATCTCGCGGGCGATGGATTTTACCCAAGGGAAAAAAGAAAAAGGACGAAACGCATATCGCCGCTTGCCACCGCGAGGGTTTCGAAGAAGCTGGCGTCCGCGGTGAAGTGTTCGAAGACTTTCCCATCACGGTTGTGATCACCAAATCAACGGCGACCAGCACGACCCCCGTTCTGGTGACGTATTATCCGTTCCTGGTCATGGAACAAGTGGATGACTGGCCGGAACGCGATAAACGGCAGCGCCATTGGGCTTTGATTGAAGACGCGCCGCGCGTCGCCTACCGCGAGGACTATCGGCCTCTCATCCGGCACTTTGAAAACTTGCGGGCCTGGATCACAGAGACCGCACAACAGCATAAATAAGCGCCGAGAGACAGGCCGCCGCCGGCACCGTGATCAGCCATGCCGCGGCGATCGACAGAACGAATTGTCGACGCACCAAACGGCGTGTGGATTTATAGCTCTTGCTGTTGAACGCCTCGTCAGCCGTCGCATTCAGTTTGTGGCCTGGGCGCAGTTTGCGTTTGTTCGGGTTTTCCAGGAGTTCACGCAAAAACCCGACGCCGAAGACCGCGCCGACGGCGATGTGAGTGGAACTCACCGGCAGCCCCAGCGTTGTCGCGATCAATACCGTGACGGCCGCCGAAAGGGCGACGCAATACGCCCGCATAGCGTTCAGGCGGGTGATTTTTTGGCCAACGACGGTGATCAGTTTGGGTCCAAATAAGCCCAGACCCAAGGCGATACCAAAGGCGCCGACGGTCATCACCCAAAATGGAATTTCCACTGACGCGGCGATGCCGTCGTTTTGCCCGACCGTGGAAACGATCGCCGCCAGGGGGCCAACCGCGTTGGCGACATCGTTGGCGCCATGGGCGAAGGATAGCAAAGCGGCGCCGGCGATGAGCGGAATATGGAACAGCGTGTAAAGGTCCGAACGGCTCTGGGTGAGGGTTTGTGTCTTGCGTGCGATATATGGTTTGGCCCACAGAAACGCGGCGACGGCGCACGCCAGCGCGAACCCGGCGACTTCGACGAAATCGGGGCGCCAGATCTTTTTGAGGCCCTTCATGGCCATATAGGCCGCGAAAGCGGCCGCCATCAGGGCGATCAAAACCGGTACCCATCGGCGGGCTTCGGCCAGCCGATCTGCGGTGTAGAGTATTTTCTTTTTAATGAAAAATAAGAGTGCCGCCGCACAGGCGGCGCCGAACACAGGTGAAATCACCCAACTGGCGGCAATGGCCGCCATGGTTGGCCAATTGACCAATTCGAACCCGGCGGCGGCGATGCCCGCCCCCATTACGCCGCCGACAATGGAATGGGTCGTCGAGACCGGCGCGTTCAGCAAGGTCGCAAGGTTAATCCACAGCGCGGCCGCGAATAACGCGCTCAACATCAAGGCACGGAAAGTGGCGACGTCAATCGCTTCCCCCGGCGAAATGATCCCTTTTGAGACGGTCTTGACGACATCGCCGCCGGCCAGGATGGCGCCGGCGCTTTCGCAAACCGCGGCGATTAGAACAGCCATGCCGACGGTCAGAACCCGGCCACCCACCGCCGGGCCCATATTGTTGGCGACGTCGTTGGCGCCGATGTTCAGCGCCATATACCCGCCAATCACCGCGGCGATGGCGATGAGCACCCAATCCTCGCCGAAGCGAACCTGGTCGCCGGCGACGAACAAGGCGACGGCAGCGAGGAATACGACCGACAGGCCGGCCGGAACGATCACGCCACTAAAGCGTAAGACCTGCGCCTGGGTATACCGGTACCTGCGTAGATCGTTTACGTAGCGGTTTTCGGGTTTTTTTTCGGTCAAGGCGAGGTCCCGGCTAACGTCGTTTAACGGAGGGCATTGGCTTCCCACGCGTGGTGGTGCCGAGCAAGCTTTTAAGTTTCCCGATTATTTTTAGACGCTATTTGACATCATCGAACGGGCCATAAGTCTATGGCAAGGCGTGCTTTTCGATTGTGTCGCCGTCTTTCTGACCGATATGCGTGAGCCAATATGGCTGGCCGTATCGGCACCGGCGGCGAGCGTGATGCCGCTTGCGATTCGCCAAGGCGGTTATGCCGCGACGACACCATCAAGGCGCTTTTCACGGCTGGCGCTCTTTTTCAACAACCGGGACGGCGTTTTGAAAGAAATAGGTGATATCTCCCTCGTGGTAAAAAGTGTCCGTCACCCGCGCGCGCACCTCTTTCTGAAAGACCTGTCGGGCGGGAAGGTTCCGCGCGGCCGCATCGTAGGACGGGTAGGTGGCAATCGACATGAGGGATGTCGGACCGGTTCGGATATTCAGGACGAGTTCCAATGTCGGAAACGCTTGGTCTCTGATTTTCTCGTAATAGGCTTCCGCCGCATCGACATCTTCCGGACTTTGAAACTCCAGAACAGTGACTCGTCCAATGCTCATCGCCCGCCCCTTTCCGCTGAAATAGCCGTTCTTTGTCGGCAAAAATAGACCCGCGGACGGTCGCGTTTTTGAGTGCGCCCGGTCCCCGTCTCTCGTGCTTCGGTAGCGATTATGCTGAACGCTGGAGTTGATCGCAAACCGCGCCGGCGCTTCTGGGAACAGGGCCGCGTTGTGACGCCGAGGCGGGGATATCATGCCTCCAGGCACAAAACGAAGGCGTGACTGTTAACGCGAGCGCGTTAGAATTCGCGTCGATTTAATGGATTTCTTGACCGGGGCGGGACGATGGCTTGGCGTATTGGTGTTGATATTGGCGGAACCTTCACGGACGTCGCCCTGATCGATGAGGCCCATGGCGCCATTGGTGTCGCGAAAACCCCCACCACCCCGGAAGATTTCGGACGCGGCGTTCTCAACGGCCTCAACGACGCGCTCGCCAAGTACAGCATTCCGCCGGCGGAGGTGACCTTGCTAAGCCATGCCACCACGGTGGTCACCAATGCGCTCCTGGAGGAAAAAGGCGCGCGGATCGCGCATGTGTCCACGCGCGGTTTTCGCGATGTTCTTGAACTGCGCCGCTCGGCGCGGGCCGACCTTTACGATTTACACCAAGACCCGCCGGCCGTCCTGGTCCCGCGCCATCGGCGCCTGGAGATCACCGAACGCATTGCCGCCGATGGATCGGTTGTCACGCCGCTGGCCGAGGATGAAGTGGACGATCTGATCGCCGACTTGCGCGCCCTTGAGGTCGAGGCGGTGGCGGTTTCGTTACTGTTTTCGTTCCAAAACAACGCTCATGAAAAAAAGGTGGGCGCGGCGATCCGCGCGGCGCTGCCGGACATCCCGGTGTTTTTGTCATGTGAGGTGCTGCCCGAGATTCGCGAGTTTGAGCGCAGTTCGACCACCGCGGTCTGTGCCTATGTTGGCCCAATTCTGGAGAGCTACCTAGGACAGCTTCAAAAGGCGACGGACTCATTGGGCTTGCCGGATCTGATGGTGATGGGATCGGCCGGCGGGGTGCTGGATGTCGCCTCGGTCCTGGGCATGCCGGCGGCGGCGGTTGAAAGCGGGCCGGCCGCCGGGGTGATCGCCGCGCAATTGATTGGCCGGCAAATTGAAAAACCAAACCTGCTGTCCTTCGACATGGGCGGTACCACCGCCAAGGCGTCCTTGATTGAAAATGGACGGATTGAAACCACCGCCGAGTACGAGGTCGGCTCCAGCGCCTCGCAAACCCGTTGGCTGCATGGCACCGGCCATCCGATTCGGGTGCCGGTGATCGACCTGGCCGAGGTTTCGGCCGGTGGTGGCTCTATCGCATGGATTGATCCCGCCGGCGCGTTGCGGGTCGGACCGGAAAGCGCCGGCGCGGTGCCGGGGCCGGTGTGCTACGGCCAGGGCGGCGAGAAGCCGACGGTGACCGACGTCAATCTCGTGCTTGGCTATCTCGACAACACCTCTCTGCTGGGGGGCAACATGCGTGTCGATTTCGCCGCCGCCGAGAACGTGCTGCGCACCCAGATCGCCGAGCCCCTCGGCCAAAGCGTTGACCAAGCGGCCGCCGGCATTCGCGCGATTGTCAATAACGCCATGGCCGAAGCGCTGCGCATGGTGTCGGTGGAACGCGGCCATGACCCGCGCGATTTCGCGATGATCGCCTTTGGCGGCGCGGGGCCCCTGCACGCCTGCGACTTGGCCGAGGAGTTGGATGTGCCCGAGGTGATCGTGCCGCCGATCCCGGGNGCGTTCTCGGCGCTGGGGCTGGTCGGCGCNAATATGCGGCGCGATTACAGCCGCACCATTTACGCGCCACTGACGGCGGTGACGCCGGCCAGTTTGGCGGCGATCTGGGAAGAGATGGAGACCATGGGCCGCGACATGCTAACCCAAGCGCGAGTGCCGGCCGCCTCACAGAATATTTTACGCCAGGCCGATCTGCGCTATGGCCGGCAAGCCTATGAGTTGACTGTCGACGTTCCCGACGGACCGGTCACCGAGGACACGGTGGCGACGCTGGCCGGCGCNTTTCACNCCGCCCACGAACGCACNTATGGCCATAAGAACGAGGCGGAGCCGGTGCATCTGGTGACACTGCGCCTGTCGGCCACCGGCAATCTCGGCGAGCCGCGCTTTACCGAGGGGACNGGCACGGGCGAAAGCCTGAAGGGCGCGCGGCCGGCGTGGTTTCCGGCCACCGGCCGTGTNGACACACCCGTCCACGAACGCGCTCGCCTCGCCGTGGGGCAAGAGATCGCCGGGCCGGCGATTGTCGAATCCCTCGATTCCACATTGGTTATCCCACCAGCCTGGCAAGGCGCGGTCGACGCCGCCGGCTTCATTCGCCTAACCCGGCGCTAAGCGGAAAAGGGGTTGAAAATGACAGATCGAAAACTGGATCCCGCGACCTTCGAAGTCGTTAAAAACAGCCTTCTCAAAATCGCCGAGGAGATGAAGATCGTCCTGGCGAAAACCGCGTATTCACCGATCCTCAAGGTGGCCGGCGACTATTCCTGCGGGGTTTTCGATATTCAAGGCAACATGGTCGCTCAGGGCCCCGATNTGCCGATTCATCTCGGCTCGATGCCAGACGCGGTGCGCGCGATTGTCCAGGTTTTTGGCGACGATGTGGCCGATGGCGATGTCTTTATCCACAACGACCCTTATTTCGGCGGCTCGCATTTGCCGGATGTGAACGTCATCACGCCGGCCTTTCANGAGGGCGAGTTGCTNGGCTATTGCTGCGTGCGGGCTCATTGGCCGGACATCGGCAGTGCGACGCCGGGATCCTACGGCGCGGTTACCGATATCTATGGCGAGGGGCTCCGGCTGCCGCCGCTCAGGCTCTACCGCGACCATCAAATCGACCGGAACGTGGAAGCCATCATCATGGCCAATGTCCGCACACCGGACGAGCGCATCGGCGATTTGCGCGCCCAGGTGGCGGCCAACCGGCGGGCCTGTCAACGGCTCGGCGCGCTGGCGGCCAAGCATGGCGCCNGCGGCCTNAAAGCGATCATGGCCGAAGTGATGGATTATTCNGAACGCATGATGCGTTTGATGCTTGAAAAAATGCCCGACGGCGAAGCCAGGTTCGAGGANTTTTGCGACGGCGACGGGATTATCGAAGATGGCGACACGGACGACAAAATTTTTTGGGTGCGCATGCGTATCAAAAAATCCGGCGACAGCATCACCGTCGATTTCGATGGNACCGACCCCAAGGTGAGCGGGCCGATGAACGCGCCGTTAAGCGTGACCGCCAGCGGCGTCTACGCCGCCTTGAAAATGGTGATCGATCCCAACAGCTTCATCCCACCCAATTCCGGCGCCTGGCGGCCGATTTCGGTGACCGCGCCGGAAGGNTCCTGTGTCAACGCCACCTTTCCGGCGCCGGTGGTCTACGCCAACCATGAGATGAGCCATCGCATCTGCGACATGACCTTTGGCGCNCTGGCCCAGTTCATGCCGGAAAGTGTGATGGCCTGCAGCCAGGGGACCAGCGCGATTGTTAATTTCGGCGGCCAGGANCCGCGNGACGGNAACCGNTANGTNTCNTANGANACGATNAAGGGNGGCAGTGGCGCGCGCTTTGGCAAGGATGGCATCAACACCGTCGCGGCCGGTATTTCNAACACCATGAACACACCGATCGAGGTCTTGGAAATGAGCTTCCCCCTGCGGGTCGACTATTACGAAATCCTCGCCGACAGCGGCGGCCTTGGCAAATGGCGTGGCGGTTGCGGCGCGCGCCGGGCATGGACCGTGGTCGACCATGACGCGCGCGGNACCGTTTGTTTCGAGCGGACCCGTTCGGCGCCGTTTGGGATTTGCGGCGGTGAAGCCGGCGCCCCGGCGCGCATCAAATTGAAACTGCCCGACGGCAGCGAGCGCGACTTAGTGTCCAAAGGCGCCTTCGACGCGCCGGCCGGTTGCCAGGTGATTATCGAGGCACCGGGCGGCGGCGGTTATGGCGCCAAAAATGACCGTGATCCCGACGCCCATGCCGCCGACGCCAAGGACCATTATGTGAGCTGACCGGCGCGTTGCCGCGGCGCGTGCCCCGCCGCCAGATCAAAGAGCCGATGCTTTAGGCGAACAGGGATCCATACTGGCCGCACCAGTCATCGACGGCGTCGACCAAGCCGTCCAACTCGGCCGTGCCCATCGGCAGCGACAGCACCATCATATTGCGGCGCGCGACATAGTAACCGCGCTCGATCATGCCGAGATGGAACAGGCCGCGGGCGGTGGCGTTGACCACCGCGCTGTCGGCCGGGCTGGTCAGGGCCTGGTCCGTCAGATGCATCATCATCATCGACCCGTAGCCGGTGACCTGCCCCTTGACGCCGTGGCGGTCCAGCGTTTCGTTCAAACGGTGCCGCAGGTCATTGCCGGCGGCGTTCATGGCTTCGGCTTTCTCCGTCGTGAAAACCTCGCGCAGACCGGCGATGGCGGCGGCGAGCGTTAGCACATTGTTATTGAACGTGCCGGCATGGCTCAAGTGGTCGGGGGCGGCCGGATCGAAGCGCGCCATGATCTCCTGTTTGCCGCCAAAAGCGCCAAAGGTCAGGCCGCCGCCGAGATACTTGCCCATGGTCATCATGTCCGGTGTCACCCCGCTGACCCCCTGGTAGCCACCCGGGCCGAGGCGCGAGGTCATGACTTCATCGAAAATCAGAATGACCGCGCATTCCGCCGTCACCTCGCGCAACATCGTCAAGAATTCGGGCGTGGCCGGAATACAGCCGCCGGAACCGCTCATCGGTTCAAGGATCACCGCGGCCAGTGTGTCCTTATGGGCGCGGATCAATTCAGCGGTGGCGTCCACGTCATTATAGGCGCCCATCACCCAGGGCAGCGGCGCGTTCAACTCGCGACCATAGGCGCCAAACGAGACAATCGAGCCATGATAGGAACCGTTGAAGACCAGCACGTCGGTTTTGCCGCTGACCGCCCGTGCGGTCAGCATTGCCAATAGGTTGGCCTCGGTCCCGGAATTGGTGAAGCGCACCATGTCGAGGCTGGGGAATCGGTCGGTGAGGAGGTCCGCCAATTCCGCCTCGCGGCAGGTTGGACCGCCCAGCGTTATACCGTTGTCGAGCGCCGTTTTGACCGCCGCCTGAATGCGCGGTTCGGAATGGCCGTAAAGGCTGGCGGTTTGTTCGGTGACAAAATCGGTATAGCGGTGGCCGTCGATATCGGTGACGTGGCAGCCGTCGCCGCCGGCGAGCGGGAGGGGAAAGGGCGGGTAGAACAGGACCGTGCGGGTATTGCCGCCGGGCATTGATTTTTGGGCGTCTTCATAAGCCCGCGCGCTGTTCACATTGGCGGCCGTGAAACGCGCCTCGGCCTCGTCGAGCGCGGCGGAAACATCGAAATTNTGACGGTCCATCTNAATCCAACCTGGTTTGTGGNCNCTGTCGGCGCNGNAGCGCTGCTNGCGCTTTCGCGCCNTATTTTGGCGTCAAATTTCGCCGCCAGTAAAGATAAAGGCGCGGGAACAATGTCACGGCCGGCGGCTTACCGTGCCCCAAGATTACTAACTTGCCGGCGCGGCCATCGCGTGCCGCCGTGCCAGGACGATCGTTGAAACCGCCGCGAAGTTTTGTGGACCGACAGTTAAGAGCCGCGCGCGCCCCGGCGGCTAGGGCCAGGCGGCGCCTATCCGATTGGCCATGGCGTTTCAAAAAAAGGCGGCGAGACGTGGACCTGTCATGACTTCATCGAAACGTGGTGGCATCATGGCACCTCCAATCGATTGAGTTAATGCAATAGCGCGCGTGTCGCTACCTCAGCAGGAGATCCCGCCACCGCCCGACGGGCATTGATGCGCAGAGACACGCCAGGAAAGGAATGAGCGATGGCCCTGATTCAGGTGCGGGTGAGACCGACCGTGCGCACGCGCGCGCAAATGGGCGCCAGCGGCAGTTTCGCCGGCGGTTTTGTCGACGCCCTGCGCGAGCTTTGCGGCAAGGTCGATGGCATCGAGTTCAGCGGGTTTTTTGTTTCAATGGCCGGCGGCGAAGGGGTCGCGATGTTGACCGGTTCGCCGCACCAAGTGCCGGTGGTTTATCAGGTGCTGACCTGGAGCGGAGCTTTCGAGTACGTCAAAGCCGAGATTTTGATCCCGCCTGAGGAATTCAACGCCAATCGGGCAATGGCTGAGACTCTGGCCGCGCATTTTCGGGCGCCCAACCAGGACGAAATAGACCGCATGCTGCTGGAGGAGTAAAGCGTGGCCACTTTCGAAATACGTGCAAAATGGGGCCCGGAGGCCTTTCGCGGCGTTATCGCCGATCCGCATAACCGCCGCCAGCACGCCGAGGCGAACTTTGCGGCTAATAATATTGTTTTAAAAGAAATGTTTTTTTCGCCCATAAAACGCGAAATTGTCATCATCGCCGAGGGCGATTTGCCCAGTCTCACCGCCAACGCGATGACGGCCTTTGCCTCTGGCGCTTTCGAAGACACGACCTTCGAACCGCTCATTACCACCGAGGAAATGGTTGAGGCGATGAAAACAGCGCAACAAATCGCGGGCCGGTACAACACGCCCAACCAAGACGAAATCGACCGCATGTTACTCGAGGAGTGAGGGATGGCGGCCGATGTTTTGGGCCGTCATTTCAAAACACATGACCGCGTCGATTGACCGCGCCCGGCGCCGCCACCCCGGACGGCGCACTGGTTTGTGTCGTCGTGGATGTCTCCCACGCCACTTAGCGCGCGGCATGGGAGAATCTTAGCCCGGTCGGCTTTATTGGCGCCAGTCGTCGATGCCCTCACGCTCCAGTTTGCGGATCATCGCCGGCCACTGCATGTTCTTGGCGGCGCTGCCGCCCTTGCCGAAGAGTTTCTTGCCAAGCGCGATGGTATAATCCTGGACTTCTTTCGAAGGCGGCTGCAGTTCGCGGTTCTGGCTCAACATATCGACCTGGTACTGACAGGCGGCTTCCATGCGGTACATCCAGAAGAATGCCTCGCCGATGGTTTCGCCGACCGTTAACAGGCCGTGGTTGCGCAACACCAGAATATTGCCGCCACCGAGGCTTTCGACGATTCGCGCGCGCTCGTCATGGTCGAGGGCAACCGACTCGTAATCGTGATATCCAACGAAGCCGAGCAGGGTCAGAGCCTTTTGATGATAGGGCAGGAGGCCCTCTTTCATGCAAGCGACCGCGTTGCCGGCGCGGGTGTGGGTATGCAGGACGGCGTTCATTTCATGCGACGACATGTGCACCGCGGAGTGGATCGTGAAGCCCGCCGGATTGATCGGATATTCGCTTTCGGTCAGCATATTGCCGTCTTGGTCGACCTTGACCAGCGATGACGCGGTGATTTCCCCAAACAGCATGCCGTAGGGGTTCAATAAGAAATGATCGGTCCCCGGCACACGTAGCGAAATGTGGGTACCGAATAGGTCGCTCCAACCATAGTGGTCGACGAGGCGGTAACACGCCGCGAGGTCGCAGCGCGCTTGCCATTCCTCGGCACTGTAATTGTCCGGGACGGGGCCGTGTTTTCCGATAGAGGCTGTTGACATTGGTGAGGTTCCTTTCCAAACGGTGGTCATTCCCTTTTTTCATTGAGGCGCAAAAATGGCCGCGTGAAGGTGTCGGTCATGGTCCATTTTTCCTGGCGCGGCAAAGATGGGTCGGGTCCAAAAAAATTTGGCGCTGGCGCCAAAAGTTCAGGGTCGATCCGATCGCCGGCCGGCGGCGGTTTTTGGCCAGGAAGGCTTAATAAATGACGGCGCAGCGCACCTCCATGCTCCAGCGATCCGGGGCGTCCGGCCGCGTGGTGTCGTCCTTGAAGGCGCTATGGAAACTGAACGTGCTGGGCGCGGCCGGCTGATCGGAATCCGACCGCGCGCCACGCGAGGCCGCCATTTCGCCCGCGCTGTCCCATTGTTTGATCAGCAGCGCCTCATCGCGCGACATCTCAGGGTAGTAAAACCACCGATGGCGTTGATCATGCTTGGCGAAGTAGTTTTCGCCGATGCGATCGGTGTAATGAATTTCAAATACGACCAGGTCTTCCGGTTTCACCGTCGCGGCATCGCATAAGGCCAGCGGGTTCAGCTCGACCGGTTCGGCGACGATATTGCGCCATAAATTGATGATCGCGAAGCGTCCCGAGGCAATCGCCTGCTCGACGTGGTCGGCGTCCAAAAGCGTTTCACCGTCGCCGAGCAGCGGGCGATAGGTGTCGTTGCTCTTGGGCGCGCCGGCCAATTGGCGCATGCGTTCCGGTGCGCTGGTCAGGGTATAATCGCCGTGCACCACATGAGCCGGGCGTTGTACCTCTTGACCGCCGACAATGCGTTTTTTGCTTTTCTTGCCAGAGGCCGAGCGGATGTTGTGGTCAAATGCCACCACGACGTTCGCGCCGGTGGCGCCGCGCACAACTTCGACACACGCCGGATAATAGTTTTTCAGAACCATCGCGTTGTCGAAAAAATCGAGGCTGGCCGCATCAATCGGCTGGTCGAGGAGCTCGAAGCCATTCGCCGTCAAGGACGGCTTGCGGTGTTCCCCACCGGCCCGGGCATCGGCGATAGGGACCTCATAGGCCGCGAAATCGACGCCGACTGTTGGCGTGTCGCTGCCGTCCACGTCCCGATACATCAAGCATTTCCCATTGCGAAACAGCGACGACTGGGAAGTGTCGCTCATATATTTAAAGACACCGGAACGTGAATGGTTCGAAGTATGCATGATCCCCTCCTCGGGCGCGTTTGATCCCCGTTTTTGTATCCCCAACGCGACCCTAAAAAGTTTCGGCGCCGCGCGCATAACCGGCGGTCATGCAAACGGGCCTGGATGTGCTGAGTTTCACGTAGTTTTGATTAGTAGTCTACGTTTCATAGCTTAAGCTTAGAGGGCCCGGCCGCCGCCGCACGGCAAACCCGGGAGACCCGGCTAAGTTTCGCCGGGTGTTGAGGCAGACGAACACAGCGGGAGGCGTGAGATATGGCAAGGTATTGGGCGCGGCTTCGTTATTCGCCGCAGGCTTTCAAGGGGATGGTCGATGAACCGCACAGCCGTGAGGTG
>NZLB01000055.1 GCA_002694075.1 Nisaea sp. | reverse complement strand
CTGGTGTGGGCGGTGACATAATCGGGGGCCGCCGGATCGTCGGTTTGCAACATGCCGTGGTCGCCGACGAAACGGAACACCACGCGGATGCCGCCGGTGTCGTCGATGCCGTAGCGCCCGACCGTTTAGACCAAGCGAAAGGTCTGCAAACTGCGGGCCTGGAAAGCGCCGCCGGGGGTTAGGCGAACATGCCCGTAAAGCACCGGGTCCTCGCCCGGATGGGCGATCGGCCAAACATCGCCGACCAAATGCGGCGCGACAGTGGTTTCGGTCATTTCAGCCTCCGGCTGTTATCCTTGCGCCAAAAAGTCGGCGATGGGGGTGATTTGATCGGCCTTGGTGAGCGCCGGCGCATGGCCGCAATCGGCGATCTCGACGATCCGCGCGGCCGGTCGGCGGGCGACCATTTCGGCGGCCATGTCGACGCTTAATAGATCCGATTGGGCGCCGCGTAGGATAAGGATCGGACAGGCGATCCTCTCGTATTCGGACCAACAGGTGAAGTCGCCCGACACCGCTTGCAGCTGGCGCACGATGGCCGGGTCGTAATGGGCGGTGATGCGGCCGTCGGGCAGGCGGCGATGCGAGCTTTCCGTCATTCGTCGCCATTGATCCTCGGGGATAAAGCCGAAGGGGGCGTAGACCTCGCGGAAATAGGCTTCCAATTCGCTGACCCGCGCGAAACTCGGTGGCGCGCCGACATAGGTGGCGATCCGTTCGGCCGCCGCCGCCGGCAATTCCGGGCCGATGTCGTTGATGACCAGCCGGTCGATGCGCTCGCCCAGCGCGCCGCCGGCGAGATAAATGCCCAAAGACCCGCCCATCGAAGTGCCCACCCAGGCGACTCGGTCGAGCCCCAGATGGTCCAGCAAATCGCCGGCGATCTCGCCATAGCGGGCGAAATTGTAATCGACATCGGGCGCCCGGCTCCATTCGCTCAGGCCGCGGCCAATCGTGTCCGGCGCGATCAGCCAGTAATCTTCGGCCAGAGCGGCGGCCAGCGGCGCGAAGTCGTGGCCGGTGCGGGCCAAGCCATGCCATAGAATGACCGGCGGCTTGGCCGGATCGCCCCAGGTGAGATAGTGGATTTCAAAGCCCGCGCAGGTCGCGTAAGCCGATGTCGTCGTCCCCATGTTGGCGCCTCCCGTTCCCTCTTTGCGGTAACGGTGCCTAAAATCAGGGGGCGATGCAAACCCTCGGGTTGTGGCGACCTCGCCGGCGCGCCTAAGCGTCCGCGTCCAGGGCGTGGTCGATGGCCGCCCACACCTGATCGACGTCGGCGTTGGGATTGGCCGCCACATGGCGAAGATAGGTGGTGTCGCCCAAGGTGGTGAGCGAGGCGCTCTCGACCGGCAAGCGGGCGCGCAGACCGGCGCTGTCCCCCGCCGCCGGCCGCCACAGGACAATCGCGCTTTCCGGGCGCCGCCACAAGTGACAGCGCGGGTCGCCGTCCAGGCGGTCGGTCAAATCGGCGGCGGCGGCCATGGTGCGGTCCAGGCGGTCGACCAAGCCGTCCCGCCCCCAGGCCAGCAGACTGGCCAACAACGGCACCGCCGACGCCCCGCGCGAGCCTTGCAGGCCGACATTGGGGGCCGCCAAATAGGCGCCGTTGAAGCTGACGGCGGCGTGGGCGGCGGCGCTGTCGCGGAACAGGATCATGCCGCAATCCTTGGGCTGAAACAGCCATTTATGCGGCGAAATGGCGATTGAATCGGCGCGCTCGATACCGTCCAAAAGGGCGCCGTGGCGGGCCGATAGGCGCAGCGGTCCGGCCCAGGCGGCGTCGATATGGCTCCACGCCGCTCGCCCGATCAACCCTAAATCGTCAATCGCGCCGGTGGCGGTGGTGCCGGCGGTCAGCACCAGGGCGGTGCGGGTCAGATCCTGGGGCAGAGCGTCAACCGCCAGGGCGGCGCGCGCGTCGACCGGCACGGCGATGAACTCCAGGCCCAGGAGATGGGCCGATTTGGCGATCGACAGATGGGCGTCCGCGCTGGCCGCGACGGTAGTCACCCCGGCCAAATCGCGGGCCGCCCAAAGGGCCGTCAAATTGGCCAGGGTCGAACCGGCGGTCAAATGGCCACCATCCATGCCGAACAGCGGCGCCAACCAGTCGATCACCCGGCTTTCCAAGTCGCGCGCCACCGGCGCCACATCGGGATGCAGCAGATTTTGGTTATAGGCCTTGGTCCACAGCCCCATCGCCCAGGTCAGCCACGGCGTCGGCGGATCCATATGGGCGAAGGCGGTGGGCGCGCCGAGGTCGCGTGCGCCGGCCAACACGATCGGCGCCAGCAGGTCGAGGACCTGGGCCGGCGCCAGGCCGGTCGCCGGCAGGGTGGCGGGCAGATCGGCGAGGCCGCCGGCGGGCGCGGCGGTGCCGCCGCGGGCCGCGATCAAGGCGTCGAGGGCCTGGCTCAAGCCGGCGCGGTCGGCGCCAAAGGCGGGGTCGCGCACGGCCCTTAACCGCGTTCCGCCCAGGCGATCAAATCACCCATGAAACGGCGGCATTGGTCGATCTGCGAAATGGCGATGAATTCGTCCGGTTGGTGGGCTTGTTTGATGCTGCCGGGGCCGAAAATCACCCCCGGGATGCCGGCTTGCTGGAAATGGCCGGCCTCGGTGCCATAGGCGACCACACCCGATTGGTTGAGCCCGGTCAGATGGCGAATGATTTGTTCGGCCGGTGAATCGGTGTCAGGAATCAACGGCGGCACCTCGTTGCGGCGGATAATCTCGACGCCCGCCTCGGGGGCGATTTTTTTCATCCACGGGTCGATGTGCTCGGCGGCGTGGGCGCGCACCCGCGCCTCGATGGCGTCGGAGTCGTCGGTGGGCAGCATGCGGAAGCCCCAGGTGACGCGGCATTCGCCAGGGATGATATTGGCCGCCGTGCCGCCGTTGATGAGACCGATGTCAAAGGTCGTGTAGGGCGGGTCGAAGGGACAGTCGGGGTCGGCGTTGGCGCGCAATTCCTGTTGGTAATCGTCCAGGAAGGCGACCAGGCGGGACGCCCCGATGATGGCGTTGGCGCCGCGGTCCGGCTCGCTCGAATGGCCCGGCACGCCGCGCACGATGGCGGTGAAGCTGCGGCTGCCCTTGTTACCGCCGATCAACTGCATTTCGGTCGGTTCGCCGACGATCACCGCGCGCGGCAAGGGCAGGTTGGCGGCGATGTCTTGGATCAGGCCGGAGACCCCCAGGCAGCCGATTTCCTCGTCATAGGAAAAGGCGAAATGGATCGGTATTTTTAGGTCGCGCGTGACCATCTCGCCGGCATAGGCCAGGGCGATGGCGATGAACGCTTTCATGTCCGAGGTGCCGCGGCCATACAGCAACCCGTCCCGCTCGACCATGGTGAACGGATCGCTGGTCCAGTCCTGACCGGCCACCGGCACGACGTCGGTATGACCCGACAGCACGATGCCGCCGCGGTCGGCGGGGCCGATGGTGGCCCACAGATTGGCCTTGTCGCCGGCCGTGTTGTGGGTCAAGCGCACCTCGACGCCAAGCGCCGCCAGTTGTTCGCGCACATCTTCGATCAAGGCCAGATTGGACAGCGCCGAGGTTGTGTCATAGGCGACCAGCCGTCCCAGCATGTCGATGCAATCTTGCGTGCTTACCGGTGATGGCGCCATCGCTCTCGCTCCCTTCGCTCGCCGCGCTTATCTCGCATGACCGTAAAGCTTCCGGCGACATCCGGCAACTGGCGCCGCTTGCCGTGGCGGCCGGCTGCGGTCAAGATGGCGACAAAGCCAATGAGGGGGAAGCGGGTGAAATGACCCATGGCATGATTTGTTGCCCACAGCCGGAGGCCGCCGACGCCGGCGCCGATATTTTATCGCAGGGCGGCAACGCGGTCGACGCCGCCATCGCCTGCGCCTTGGTGCAGGGGGTGGTTGACCCGTTGATGTGCGGCATCGCCGGTTTCGGCAGCATGCACTTGTATCTGCCGGGCAGCGACACCCACGGCTTTATCGATTTCCACGGCCGTGCCCCGCAGGCGGCGACGCCGGATATGTGGGCCGATCTGATCGAGGGCGAGACGCGTGACGGGTTCGGCTTCATTCTGAAAGACCGGGTGAATGACCTTGGCTATCAATCGATCACTGCGCCGGGCAGCTTGAAGGCTTATGCCGAGGCGCATGGCGCCCATGGCGTGTTGCCGTGGAAAACGGTGGTTCAACCGGCCATCGACTACGCCACCAACGGCTGGGCGGTGCGGCCGCACGTTTATTTCTGGTGGTCGATCCGCGAGCAATTCGGGCGCGTGCCGAACCCCGAGCGTTTGGCCTTTTCGGCCAGCGGCCGCGACCTTTATTGCCAGAGCGACGGCCGCCCGAAAGAGGTCGGCGCCTGGATCACCAATCCCGATCTGGCGCGCACCTTGACACGCATCGCCCATGACGGCGCCGAGACTTTTTACACNGGTGAGATCGCCGAGGAGATCGCCCGCGACATGGCCGCCAATGGCGCGTTGCTNTCGGCCGCCGATCTCCGCGACTACCGANCCCGCCATTGCGATCCGCTGCGCGGCAGTTATCGCGGTTTCGAGGTGGCCACCAACCAGCCGCCGGGCGGCGGTGTCATGTTGTTGGAAATGCTCAACACGCTGGAGAATTTCGACCTCGCCGCTCTCGGCCACAACAGCGGCGACTACCTGCGGGTGGTGGCCGAGGCGATGAAGCGGGCGACTCGTGACAAGGATTTGTTCGTCGGCGACCCGGCGTTTGTCGACGTGCCGGTCGACCGCTTGACCGACAAGGCCTATGCCGCCGAAATGGCGGCGGCCATTCGGGCCGGTGAAATCGCCGAGGTGACGCGCTTGAAAGGCGCGCCGGAGCCGAAAGACACGACCCATATCTCGGTGGTTGACGAGGCCGGCAACGCGGTCTCGATGACTCATTCCCTCGGCATGCCGTCGGGGGTTATCTCGCCCGGCCTCGGCTTTATGTACAACGGCTGCATGGGCGTCTTCGACCCGCGCCCGGGCGGCGCCGACTCGGTCGCGCCCGGCAAAGGGCGTTTCTCGTCACTGTGTCCGTCGATCCTGTTCCGCGACGGCGCCCCCTATTTGGTGATTGGCGCGCCCGGCGGCACGCAGATCGCCATGGGCGTGTTGCAGGCGATCCTCAATGTCATCGATTTCGACATGTCCATGGTCGAGGCGGTGTCGGCCCCGCGTTTCTCGGCGACCAGCAATCTGATCGATGTCAGCAACCGAATTTCGCGGCAGACCACGCGGCCGTTGGAAGCCGCCGGCTACACCGTCGTGCGCAGCGCCCAGACCTTTGGTTTCGCGGCCGTTCACGGCATTAAGATCGACAATGGCACATGGCAGGGCGGCGCCGACCCCGGCCATGATGGGATCGCCGTCGCCGTGTGAGGCGGCGGCCCCGCCCCGCTGTAAAAGGAGAAGCATCGATGTCGCCTACACCCGCCGCCCCGCTCTGGCAATGGAGCGCCTGCGATTTGGCCGGGGCGATCCGCGCCGGCGACGTCAGCGCCGACGAGGCGGTCGGCGCGGTGATCGACCGCGTGCAGGCGGAAAATCCGCGCCTCAACGCGATTGTCGAGGATTTGAGCCGGTCGGCGAAGGAAACCGCCCGCCAATATGACGATCATTTCGCCGCCCACGGCCCGCTTGGCCCGCTCCATGGCGTGCCGGTGACCATCAAGGTCAATGTCGACCAAACCGGCCACGCCACCACCAATGGCGTGTCCGCCTTTAAGGACGTGATCGCGCCCGACGACGCGCCGATTGTGCGAAATCTGAAAAACGCCGGCGCGATTGTTATTGGCCGCACCAACACGCCGGAGTTTTCGTTCCGCGCGACCACCGACAATCCGTTGCATGGGCGGACCTTGAACCCATGGGATGACGCGCGCTCGCCGGGCGGCTCCTCGGGTGGTGCGTCGGCCGCCCTGGCCGCTGGATTTGGCCCTTTGGCTCATGGCAATGACATTGGCGGCTCGCTACGTTTTCCGGCTTTCATGTGCGGCTTGGCGACGATCCGGCCAACCTTTGGGCGGGTGCCGGCCTATAACCCGTCGGCGCCGGCCGAGCGCTCTTTGTTGGCGCAAATGATGTCGACACAGGGGGTGATCGCTCGTGAAATGCGCGATGTGCGCTTGGGGACCCGGGTGCTGGCGGCGCCCGATCCGCGCGACCCCTGGCAGGCGCCGGTGCCGTTCGACGGCCCGGCGCTCAACCCGCCGATCAAGGTGGCGGTAGCGCGGGCAACCAATGGCTACGCCATCGACCCGGCGGTGACCGACGCCCTGGATCGCGCGGCCGAGACCTTGGCGGCGGCTGGCTATCGGGTGGAGGAGGTCGCGCCGCCGATGACCGAGGCGCTGGCCAATGACGCCCTGGCCAGCCTATTCGGCGATTGCCGCATGTTTTTAGGCGACGCCATCCACCGCCACGGCAGCCCGGTGATTCAACAGATCTTCGACGCCTATTATGAGCTTTACCACGCCTATGGCGCCGAAGACCTGCTCCACGCCATGGCCCGGCGGACCGCCCACGCGCGCGCCTGGAACTTGTTTGCCGAGGAATATCCGCTGGTCCTGTCGCCGTTTATGATGCGCCCGGGCTACGACTGGGACGAGGATACCCGCGGTCCGGCGGCGGTGCGCGATATTTTCGATTCCGCCCTGTACAGTTGGACCATGAACTTCCTCGGCCTGCCGTCGGCCATCGCGCCGGCCGGTTTCGCCGGCGCCTTCCCGATGTCGGTGCAGATCATCGCCCGTCGCTTCCGCGAGGACCTGGCATTGGACGCGGCCGAGGTGCTGGAACGCGCAAACGGGGTGGCCGTCCACGAGCTTTGGCGGCGCCAGGGCGTGGCCGTTTAAGGTGCCCGCTCGCCGGCCGGCACCGGCCGGGCGACCCGGTTCTCGGCCGGCGCCAGCGGACAGACCCAGGTCGGGTCGTAGGCGCAGGATGGGTTGAAGGCGAAATTGAAATCGAGGATCAGGCGGCCGTCGGCCACGGTGCCAAGATCGGCACCCTTGCGGCTGTCTAGGAGATAACGCCCGCCGCCATAGGTCGCCGCGCCGCCGTCGCGGAACGGCAGAAAGAGACCGCCGCCATAACCGGCCAGCCAATAGACCGTCAATTCCTGGCCAAGGGCCGGCGCCAATCCGTCGGTCCGGCCGAGCGGCACGAGAACTGTTTCCCCATCGGCGCCGGTATCCAGGCGGTGCGCCGGCGGCGCCCTGTCGAAAGGGCGCAGGGCGGCGCTGAGCGCCCACGCCGGATCATAGTCGAACAACGCTGGCGCCGTGCTGTCTGGGTGTGGACTCGCCGGGTGGTCGCGGAACAAATCGCGCCGGGTGTCCCGCCAATGCTGCCACGCGCGGCGCCACCCCGCGGCCGCGCCGAGGCGCCGGATTTCGGCGTAGAGGGCGTTGACGCGCCGTCGCCAGTCAGCGATCTCCAATTCGGTCATGGGCCTCTCCCGGGCTGTCGTGGCGCCGGCCCGCCTCGGGCGCGGCGGCGCAAGAGATCCTAGCACGGCCGACCGCAGGAAGGAGGTGTCGCATGGCTTCGCGAAGCGGATGACTCATGCTAAGCCATAGCCCGGGCGGCCGCGGGTCACCCGGCGCTCTCAACCTGGAGATCTCGCGATGCGCGACACGGCCAATGCCTTTATCGACATGTTCACCCTGGATGGCGCCACCGACGGCGTCTTGCGTGGGCTCACCTTCGGCGCCAAGGATCTCTTCGATGTGGCCGGTCACATTACCGGCTGTGGCAGCCCCGACAAGGCCGCCGCGGCGGCGCCGGCGGCGGCCACGGCGCCGGCGGTGGCCGCCTTGCTCGACGCCGGCGGTCGGTTGGTCGGCAAAACCCACACCGATGAAATCGCCTACAGCTTGATGGGGGTCAACGCCCATTATGGGACCCCCCTGAACAGCGCCGCGCCGGACCGGGTGCCGGGGGGCTCCTCCTCCGGCTCGGTCGCCGCCGCCGCCGCCGGCCTGGTCGATTTCGCGCTGGGCAGCGACACCGGCGGCTCGGTGCGGCTGCCGGCCTCGTTTTGCGGGGTGCTGGGCATCCGCACCAGCCATGGGGCGATTGATCTGGATCTGGCCATGCCGCTGGCGCCAAGTTTCGATACCGCCGGGTGGTTCGCCCGCGACGGCGCCATTTTCGCGCGCGTTGGGGCGGCCTATGGCATGACGGCGACATTGCCGGCGCGTCCGCGCTTGCTGCGGGCCAGCGACGCATTCGCGCGCGCCGGCGCGGCCACCGGGGACGCTTTGGCCGGCGGGGTCGCGGCCGCACAAGCGCGCTTTGGCGCCGCCCACGACATCACTTTGGCGGCCGATCTCAGCGCCTGGCGGGAATGTTTCCGCGTCCATCAAGCGGGCGAGATTTGGCGTGTCCACGGCGATTGGGTGACCGCCGCCAACCCGGCCTTCGGCCCTGGCGTCAAGGAACGTTTCGCGATGGCCGCCGGCATCACCGACGCCGCCTTCGCGGCCGCCGCCGCCCGCCGTTTCGAGATCACCACTCATTTGATCGACGTGCTGGGTGACGATGGCTTTCTGCTGTTGCCGACCAGCCCGGGGCCGGCGCCTTTGAAAAGCACCGGCGAGGGCGAGTTGGACGCTTTTCGCACCGCCGCCCTGGAACTGCTTTGTCCGGCCGGCCTGGCCGGCTTGCCGCAGGTTTCGCTGCCGGCCGGCACGGTCGACGGCGCGCCGGTCGGCCTGTCGCTTATCGGCCCGCCGGGCGGCGATGGTCAGTTATTGGCGATGGCCGAGGCTTTAACCGCGCCTTGATGGCCGTGCCGACCGGCGCCGCGGCGCCGGCCGTTGAGGCGTGGCCGGCTCAACCGGTCTTGGCGGTGTCCCAGGTTTCGGCGCGATCGGCGTAAGCGGCCTCATCAAACGAGCGCTCGTTGTCCCAGACATTTTTAGGCATCGGCAAGCCATCGAAATCGCCATCGACCAGCGGGCCGTCCGGCTCAATGCCGAGTTTTTCGCGCAGCATCAGGATAATTTGCCGCGTGTGTTGGCCGCTGTGCCAGCCGGTCCGCTCCAGCACCTCGTGCAAGGTGACGTCACCGTAATAGACATTGCCCGGCTGATTGAAATCAGTGCTGGCGCCGGCCCGCTCCCACCAGGCGGCGAAGCGCGCGCGGGTGGCGCGGCCATAGGCCATCAAGTCATCCTTGCTGACCATTTCCGGCGGCAGGATCGACTTCAACGCCTCATAGGTGTAGGGCGCGTCATGTTCGACCCGGTCGAGAAAGACCTTGGGAATGTCGAACACATGGTAGACCAATTGACGGTAAGAGCGCGGCCGCCCTGGCAGCACCTCGTCCAGCCGGTCGTCGGGGATTTGGGACAAATAGCGCGCGGCGGCGTCGAGGATCATCAAGACCTTTTCGGTCATCGCCGCCGGCGTCAACATCTTGGGCGCGCCATAGGCGAAGCCGGCGACTTGGGCGACATCGCGGAACACCGCGCCATTGGCCCACACCGGGCCGCGCGCGACCACCGGCACCAGACGCACGCCGAGGGCCTGCAGTTCGGCGAAACCGGCATCGTCCTCGAGCACATTGACGGAATGAAAGTCCATGCCGTGATCGAGCAGAAATTCCTTGGTCTTGAGGCAACTGGAACAGCCCGGCTGCCAGTAGACTTTCAGCGGTAATGCGAGGTTTTCAGGCGTCCCGGCGCCGTCTAATTGGCTCATTTCTCGATTCTCCCCCTGTCGCGGCGTTATTCGGCGGCGATGGCCGTGGCCACCCCGTCGACGCGGATTTCGCCCGCCGCGTTGTCGACGGTCACATAATGGTCGAAATAGGTCAGCGTCGGCCGGGCGCCGAAACGCTCCTCGATCCAACCCCACCACTCGTCGTTGAACCAGGCCTCGGCCGCCGCTCGGCTCTCCCATAGGTAAACGCCGCCGCCGCAGTCCTCGCCATTGAGAAAGTCTTTGCGGATCAGCCCCTTGACCTCGCGATAGAGCGGCGCGCTTTTGCTGGCCCCGGCGATCGAGGTGGCTTTGTCCGGCTTGCCGCCGGTGCGCGGAATTTGAACGATTGTGATCACCATGTCGGTCCCCCCGGTTTCGGTCATCGTGACTTGCCGGCAGCATAGCGGGCGCGACCTGAGGCTGGCAAATAATGAACGCGCCGACACGGCGCGCCCTGGGATTGGCAGCGGTGGTGGCTTCGTCCTATCCTTCAGCGAGGCATACGATGAGCGGAGGAAGAGATGGGGCTCCAATCAAGCCGGCGGCGGGCCGGCGCGCTGACCGTCGCGCCGCTGACCACCGCCCTCGGCGCGGAGATTTCCGGGGTCGATTTAGCGGTGCCGTTGACCGACGCGGTAATCGCGGAAATCCGCGCCGCGCTTTTGGACCATTGTGTGATCTTTTTCCGCGACCAACAGCTCGACGTCGCCGCTCACAAGCGCTTGGCCCGCGCCTTTGGCGATATTTTCATCCATCCCAATTTCAACACCGGCGACCATGACCCGGAGGTGGTGACGATCACCCGCAATCCCGGCGACACCAAGATCGTCGGCGAGGAATGGCACACCGACACCACCATGATGGCCGAACCGCCGATGGGCGCCTTGCTCTACGCCCTCGACGTGCCGCCCTATGGCGGCGACACCTTGTTCGCCAATCAATATCTCGCCTACGAAGGGTTGTCCGAGGGCATGAAAACCCTGCTCGCCGGGCTGAAATGCATCCACAGCGACCGCAAAGTGGCCGGCCCCAACGCGCCGGTGACGCGCGGCAAACGGTCGACCCCGGTGCGGACCGACGGCGCCTGGCGCGAAACCCGCAGCAGCCACCCGGTGGTCCGCACCCATCCCGAGACGGGCCGCAAATGCCTGTTCGTCAACCATTCCTACGCGATCGGTTTCGAGGGCATGAGCGAGGCCGAAAGCCAGCCCTTGTTGGACTGGTTAATGGATTGGGGCCATCGCCCGGAGTTCACCTGTCGCTTTCGCTGGCAAGTGGGTTCGTTGGCGTTTTGGGACAATCGTTGCGTCAAGCATCTGGCCTTGCATGATGTTCATGACCACCGCCGGGTTATGCGCCGCGTTCAAATCGCCGGCGACCGGGTACGCTGAACGGCCATCGACCTGCACATGGAAGGAAACGGGTTATGAAAATTCTGGTTACCGACCGCCACGCCGCCAACACCGAGGAAATTGAGATCGCCGCCGCCGGCGACGGGATCGAGGTGGTGTTTTTCGACACTCCCGAGGCGGTCACCGATGACGCTTGGGCCGCCGCCGACGGGATTGTCACCTACCGCGGCACGGCGGTGGTGATGGCCGCCCTGCCCAAACTGCAGCGCGCCCGCGTGATTGTGCGCGGCGGGGTCGGTTTCGACGGTCTGGACCTGGAGGCGCTCGGTCAGCGCGGCATCGCGGTATGCACTGTGCCGGATTACGGCACCACCGAGGTGGCCGATCACGCGCTTGCCCTGATGCTCGCCTTGCGCCGCGGTCTTGGCCTTTACCATGGCACCATGCGAGCGGATCCGGCGGGAGCTTGGCGCTACGCCGAAAATCCCTGCATCGACCGCTTGCGCGGCCGCGTCTTTGGCGTGGTCGGCCTCGGCCGTATCGGATTGGCGGCGGCCCGTCGCGCCGCCGGGTTCGATATGGAGGTGGCTTTCTATGATCCCAACCTGCCCGACGGGGTGGATCTGGCCACCGGTTTCAGGCGGATGGCGAGTTTGACCGACTTGGCCGAGATGGCCGATAGCCTTAGTGTCCACGCGCCGCTTAACGCGACCACCGCCAAACTGATCGATCAGACGGTTTTCCAGGCGATGAAACCGCGCGCGGTTTTAATTAACACCGCGCGCGGCCCGATCGTCGATGTCGACGCGTTGTACGTGGCGCTTCGGGACAACCACATCGCCGGCGCCGGCTTGGACGTTTGGCCGGTCGAACCGCCGGCCGCCGACCATCCGCTTTTGGCCGCCTATGGCGCCGGCGAAGCATGGCTGACCGGGCGTTTCCTGTTGTCGCCCCATGCCGCCTTCTACAGCCCGCCGGGCCTGCATGACTTACGTAGCAAGGCGGTCGCCACGGCGGCTCTGCGTCTACGCACGGGCGAGGCGCGGAATTGCCAAAACGCGGCGTTTCTGGCGGTCTGAAAGCGCCAGCCCGCCGGTCGGGAGTCCGCCATTAGTCGGCCTGCGCCGGGTCGGCGTCGGCGGCATGTAACTCGCCGATCAAGGGCGTGCGCGGGTCGATGAAGTCGACCGTTGGGTCGCCGGTTCGACCATAGGCCCACCACACTTTGAAGCCCAGCAAGGCACGGGTGCGCGCCGGTAAATCGTCAAGCAGCTCCGGCCGGGTGCCGAGCGTGTAATTTTCTTGCGGTCGATATTGCGGGCCACAAAAGGTCAGGATCAACGCCGCCCGGTCGCTGTCGCCGGTATTGGCGCCGGTGCCATGCCACAGCCGGCCGTCGGTGATGATCGCGCAGCCGGGCGGCCCTTCGGCGGTGACCGTGGCGACGTTGCCGTCGCGCGCCGGGTCGGGGTGGCGGCCGGCCAGATGGCTACCCGGCACCACACGGGTGCCGCCATTGGCGGTCGTCATGCCGTCGAGCATGACCAAAACATTGGACACCGCGGCCGGCGCCAGAGTTGGCGGCGGCGCCGCGCCGAGCGCGGCGTCATGGTCGAAGCGGTTGCGCGTCATCGAGCCCACCGGCAAGGGGCGACGGCCGCGCCGGGTCGGCTCCGGCGCCCACCATTGATCGGTATGTAGCGCCATCGGCACACCACCCGGCTTGGCGATATTGGCGGTGAAGCTGGACAGCAGAAATTCTTCGCCCAGGACATGGCCGACGACGTCAAGCATGGGCGCCAAGGCCAGCACCTCGCGGAATGGCGCGCCCTTGTTGACCAACATCCAAACCCGCTGGTTGATACCGCCGTTGGCGGCGGTGAAAGCGTTGCCGCGGAGGTGTCCCGCNGCGTCACGAAACTGGCCCCACTGTTGGCGAGGGCCGCCATCCTCAAACGCCAGACCAAGGCGCTTTTCCGCCGCCGCCTGGTCGTCAAGGCGGGCGCGAACCGCCGACAGCAANGGTTCCGGCACAGTGTTATGCAAAAGGCAGTAGCCGAAAATGTCGATATCCAGGCGCGCCCGCGCCGGATCGTCGGTCGGTTGCGGTAAATCTTCCAGGGACCAGCGGTCCCGCCAATCGCCGTCGCCTGTCGTGTCCATGGGGCCCCCTGTCGCCGCGTGTGGTCTTGTCATCGAGCGGATTTATCCTGCCGCCGGTCGGCGTGTGGATCAAGCCCGCGCCCGAAAACCGCCGGCGCGGTGGCCGAAAACACCCGCGCGTAAGCTTCGAAATTTATTTCCACGCCGCGCCCTGGATTTTGGGGTTAGTCTGAAACAGTCAAAACATCCGTGAGATGNAAATGGTCCGTTCCGCATCCAAGGTTATGGCCGTGCCGGCCGCGCACGCACGCNAGAAACGGGCGCTGGCNTGGTGTGGTTTAGCGGCGATGATCGTCCTTCGGCGCGGGNTCGGGAAGCTGTCAGGCCGCCAGTTTGNCGGAGAAATGGCAGGTGCCGTCCGAGGACGTGACCTTCCAAGGTGTCGAGAAGCGTTTCGGCCGCCGGCCGATCCCGGCGGAGTTGCATTTTCCGAAAAACGCCACCGGCAAACTGCCGCTGATCATCACCCAGCATGGCAGCAGCCGCGACGGCGGAAAAATTTTAAACGGCCAGGGACGCACCGACGAGTTGTCCGCCCGCTTGATCAAACAGGGCACCGACGCCGGCTTCGCGGTCGCGGTGCTGGATGCCTTCGAAGGCACCGGCATTCGCCCGCGCGACAAAAAGAAATTCCCCCAGGCGCATCGCTATGTCGCTCAATTGCGTGCCAAACTGGCCGCCCATCCGCGCATTGACGCCACCAACATGTTCCTCACCGGCTTCAGTTTCGGCGGCGGCACGGTCCTGAAACATTTGGATGCGCGTTATATCGGCGACGTGCCAGGCTGGCGCGCGGTGGCGGCCGCTGAGCCCGGCTGCGGGATGTTCTCGGAACCGGTCGCGATTTCCTTTCCGGTGCTGATCGTCAAGGGCGGCGAAAGCCATTNCCCGCCCGCCCCTTGCATGCTTTATCGCGACCTGCTGCGGGCCGCCGGCACGCGGGTCAGCTATCTTTTGATCCCGACGGCCAATCATTTCTTTAGCGAAAATGGCCGCATTGTCGAGGGGGTGGCGGTNAACGGTTGCTCCGATAATCCGGTGATCCGCGCACCCAACGGCAAGTTGCGTTTCGCCGACGGCACGCCGACCGACCGCGCCACGGTCATGCGCAAATGCATCACCAACCGCGCCGGCGCCGGCAGGAGCCGCGAACATCTCGATTTCGCGATCCAAAAAATCATCGATTTTTTCCAGGCCGCGCGGCGAGCCGGCGGCGCGTCGTAACGCGCTAATCTATTTACCTTGCGGCGGCTCTCATGGTTAGCTTAAANGCCACAGATGAGGACGCGGCGCCGATGACCATCGACATCCCCGTGATCGACCTGACCCCGTTTCGCGCCGGCACCGCCGCTGGCAAGGCATCCGTCGCGCNGGCGGTCGCCGCNGCCTGGGAAACGGTTGGCTTTCTGGTCGTCGANGGCCATGGCGTCGATCCCGCCGAGGGCGCCGATTTGCANGCCAGCGCGCTGGCNTTTTTCGATTTGCCGATGNNNGAAAAACTGGCCGTNCGGCGNCCGCGTAACGATCAGAATCGCGGCTACATCCCCTATGGCGAGGAAACCTTGGCGCGCATGCACGGCGGCGACACGCCGCCCGACTACAAGGAAGTTTTCGCCATCGGTCCCGACGATGTGCCGGCGACGCCTTATTACACCGGGCCGCTCGCCTATCCCGANTTCGCGCCCAATTTGTGGCCGGCGGCGCCGNNNNCGNTGCGNCGCCACATGCTGGCCTATTACGCCTCGATGGTCGANNTNTCGCGGCTGNTGGCGCGGATTTACGCCGTCGCNTTGGACCTGCCNGANGATTTNTTCGCCGCCAANTTGANGCGCCACGCCTCGCAATTGCGGATGCTGCANTACCCGGTGCCGGANCNGCCNTTTCAGCCGGGCCAATTGCGCTGCGGCGCCCATTCCGATTTGGGCATGACCACCATTTTGCGCAACGAGGCGGCGCCGGGCGGGCTGGAAGTGCTGACCCCGGCCGGCGCCTGGGTGGTGGCACCGGCCCGGCCCAACACCTTTATCGTCAACCTCGGCGATTTGATGATGCGCTGGAGCAATGATCGCTGGCGCTCGACCCAGCACCGGGTGGCGATACCGCCGGCCGAGCGACGGGCCGAAAGCCGGCGCCTGTCGATGGGCTTTTTCGTGGTGCCGGAATATGACGCAACGGTCGAATGTGTAACCGGTCCGGCGGCGACGGCCAAATATCCGCCGATCACCGTGCGCGAATATCGCACCGACCGTTTCGCCGCCGGCGCCGGCGCCCCACCGGCGTGACGGGCGCCGTGCCGGATTATTTCGACTCATCGGCGGCCGACGGCTAACGGTGACGCCGCGCCTGAAAAGGCTATCTCAATGTCAGAATTGGGAAGTTGGAGCGGGCGATGAGATTCGAACTCACGACTTCAACCTTGGCAAGGTTGCGCTCTACCCCTGAGCTAC
>NZLB01000054.1 GCA_002694075.1 Nisaea sp. | reverse complement strand
TTAAAGCCGACGATGGTGTCGTTATGCAGGTCGGCTTTGCTGCCGACAACGGTGTCGCGGCCCTGGCCTAGGTCGTAATGATCACCGCCGCCGCCGCCGTGCAGCACATCGTTGCCGTGGCCACCGGAAAGCACATCGCGGTCGGCGCCGCCATAGAGCACGTCATGGCCATAGCCGCCGAGAAGGGTGTCGTCATATTGGTCGCCATAAAGCGTGTCCGCACCATCGCCGCCGTCGACCCAATCCTTGCCATAGCCGGCGTCCATAAGGTCATTGCCCTGGTCGCCGAATAGGCCGTCATGCAGGTCGCCGCCGCGCAGGTCATCATCGCCGTCTTCGCCATAAAGATGCGAATAGCCGCCACGGTAATTGTTGTCACTGGCGTCGAGCGTGTCATTGCCGCCGCCGCCGAACATGTGGCTACGGCCAGTGTCGTGCAGGTAGTCATCGCCGGCGCCGCCGTAAAGCGTGTCCTTGCCAAGGCGACCGCCGAAAATATGGTCATCTCCGCCGTCGCCATACAGCAAATCGTCATTGGCTCCGCCGGAAAGCGTGTCGTTATGGTCGCCGCCGTGGAGCACATCGTCCCCCACCTGACCGTAGAGCGTGTCGCGGCCGCTGCCGCCGATCAGCACGTCGTTGCCGGCGCCCCCATAAAACTGATCATTGCCGCCGCGTCCATTGATCTCACGCCCGCGGTCGTCGTCGGTAATCCAATCCATGGCATCGGATGTTGGATAGTAGCCCATCGCGCATATACCATTTTTTCTTGTTATGATTGCGGCAGGTGTTGCGCTTTTCAGAGCCCCTTTTCAAGTTCCTCACGGTCATAAATTTTTATTTTTCGCCCGCGCGCGAAGCCGCTGGCGCGAAGGCTACCCTATCTGTCGCCACCCTATTCGTAATTGTCGGCGACCAATTGGTTGAGCAATCGCACGCCCCAGCCGGTGCCGCCCTTGGGCACCGTCGGTTTGTCCTTCGAGGACCACGCCATGCCGGCGATATCCATGTGGATCCACGGCGTTTCGCCGACGAACCGCTCGAGGAAACAGGCGGCGGTGATCGCCCCGCCCCAGCGCGGGCCAACGTTTTTCATGTCGGCGATGTCGCTGTCCAATTGCTTGTTGTATTCCGCGCCCAAGGGCATCCGCCAGACCTGCTCGCCAGTCGTCTTGGCGGCCGCCGCCAGCTTGTCGGACAAGGCGTCGTCATTGGCGAAATAGCCGCAATTGACCTGGCCGAGCGAGACCATCATGGCGCCGGTCAAGGTCGCCAAATCGATCATGAAAGCGGGTTTGTATTTGTCGTTCACATAATGCAGCACATCGGCCAGGACCAAGCGGCCCTCGGCGTCGGTGTTGATCACCTCGATGGTTTGCCCGGACATCGAGGTGACCACGTCACCTGGTCGTTGGGCGTTGCCGTCGGGCATGTTTTCGACCAGGCCGATGGCGCCGATCACGTTGACCTTGGCCTTACGCCCGGCGAGCGCGCGCATCAGGCCGACCACCGTGCCGGAGCCGCCCATGTCCCATTTCATGTCCTCCATGCCGCCGGCCGGCTTGAGCGAGATGCCGCCGGTGTCGAAGGTCACGCCCTTGCCGATAAAGGCCAGCGGCTTGGCGTTTTTGGCGCCGCCGTTCCAGCGCATGACGACCATTTTACTTTCCCGCACCGAGCCTTGGCCGACGCCCAGTAGGGCGCCCATGCCGAGCTTGGCCATTTCCTTTTCGCCCAAGATCTGAACCGTGACGCCCAGCTTGGTGAGTTCCTTGCAGCGTTTGGCATAGCTGTCCGGATAGAGCACGTTGGGCGGCTCGGAGACCAGGTCGCGGGTCATAAAAACGCCCTCGGCGACGGCGTCCAGACCACTGAAAACGCGGCGGGCGGCGGTATACTTTTCGACCAGCACATTGACCTGGGCGAGGGTCGGTTTGTCCTTGGCTTTCAAAGTGGTCCTGTATTTATCGAAGCGATAGGCACGCAATTTAACGGCCACGCCGAGATGGGCGGCGCGCGTCTCCACCCCCTCTTCGCCGCCTTTATGCGCTTCGAACACCACATGGGCGACTTTGGCGCCGGATTTTGCGAGCGCGGCATAGATCGTGCCGCCGGCCTTTTCGGCCCAAGCGGCGTCGATCGCTTTACCATCGCCAAGCCCGTACAACAGGACCGGTCCCCGCGGCGTCGCCACGGCCAAGGTTTCATGGGCGCCGCCGTCGAAGGTGCTGTCGGCCATCGCCTGTTTCAAAAGGCCTTTGACCGCGCGGTCCATGTCGCGGGTCAGCGGCAACATCTTGCCGCCGGCCAACACCCCCAGCACCACCGTGCCCTTTTCCGGCAACGCCATTTTTTGAAAGCTGATTTTCATGTCTTTTTCCCCGTCATGGTCCTCGGCGCACGGCCACCGGTTGTCGGTAGACCGTAACCCCCGGCTCTGTCAATCGTCCGCCGCCGCGGCCGCTCCCACCGGCGCCATCGTCGGCGCCGCATAAAAGCCTCGTAAGATTGCTTTTTAACGGGAACTACGCCAGGTTTGCGCAGGACGCCGGAGGGCCGGCGCCGATGGACAGCGGCCATGCGCATCACCTTTTATCTCGGACGCCAAGTTTTGATCGCCATGGGTTTGGTGGTGGTCGCCTTGACCTGTATCATTTGGCTGAGCCAGAGCCTGCGCTTCATTGAATTGATCGTGAATCGTGGACTACCGCTGTGGACGTTCTTGCAGCTGACCGTGTTGTTGCTGCCGGCATGGTTGACGCTGGTCCTGCCGATCGCGTGTTTCGCGGCGGTGCTGTTCGTCTACAACCGCCTGACCAGCGACCGGGAATTGATGGTCATGGCGGCGGCCGGCCTTGGCCCGGCGAAACTGGCGCGGCCGGCCCTGTTGGTCGGCGTGTTGACCGTCGTCGCCGGCTATTGCATGACGATCTATCTGCAGCCTTTGGGCTACCGCACGTTTAAGGAAATGCAATTCTCGATCCGCCACAACCACGCCAACACCCTGCTGCGCGAGGGTGTGTTCACGACGGTCGCGCGCGATGTGACCTTTTTTGTGCGTCAGCGGCGTGGCGCCGGCGAGCTTGAAGGCATTCTGGTGCACGACGCCCGCGACCCCGCGCAAACCGTCACCGTGATCGCCCAGCGTGGGACGTTGGTGATGGCCGACGGGGGCCTGCGCGTGGTTATGGAGAACGGCAACCGGCAAACCCGCGACCTCGACGATGGCCGTTTGAATCTGCTGTATTTCGATCGCTACGCGGTCGATTTGTCGAGCAACCCAAACCAAAAGAAGCGCACCTCCCGCGACCGTAACGAAATGTTTGTGGGCGAGCTATTCGATGCCGTGCCAGGCGCCGCCGAAGATGACCGACACGTATTGGAAAATCGCGCCGAGGGCCATCGCCGCCTGGTCTCACCGCTCTTGGGGCTCACCTTAGTGATGATCGCGCTGGCGGCGATGTTCCAAGGCGATTTTTCCCGCCAAGGCCAAGGCCGGCGGATTTTGGCGGCGGTTCTCGCCGCCGGTGTGGTGCAAGGGGCGTTCCTCGGGGCCCGGTATGTCGCCGGCCGCCATGCGGGTTTTGAGCTCTTGATATACCTGGTGCCGGTCCTGCCGGTGGCGTTGATCTTGCTGGCCGCGGCCCTCCCGCGCCGCCGCGCAACCCTACCCGGAGCCGCTTAGCTATGCGTGTTTCGGGAACCTTGACGGTCTATATCGGGCGCGTTTTTTTGTTTTGGATCAGCGCCACCATGGCCGCCCTTTGCGGCGTGGTTTTTCTTTTCGATCTCATCGAATTGCTGCGCCGAAGCGGTGGCAAAGAAGCCGCCACCTTTCCCCGGATGCTGGAACTCGCTCTTTTAAAGCTGCCGGCGATGGCCGAAATCCTATTGCCCTTCGCGGTGTTATTTGGCGGCATGTTGGCGTTTTCCCGCCTGACGCGCAGCCATGAATTGGTGGTGACTCGCGCGGCCGGGGTCTCGGTCTGGCAGATTTTGCTGCCGGCCCTGATTTTAGCGATCGTCATTGGCGCTCTGCGTCCGGTGATGATCAACCCAATCAGCGCCGCACTCAGCGACCGGTACGAAACGCTTGAGGCCGAGTTTTTGAAACGTCGCACCAAAATGATGTCGATCGCCAGTAATGGTCTGTGGGTGCGCGAGAGAAGCCGCGAACAGGTCTTGATTCTGCGCGCCGGGGCGGTCGACTCCGACGACCGCCTCTTTGAAACGGTCGAGCTTTATGTGTTCACGCCGGATGATGTTTTCCTGGCGCGGGTCGACGCAGACCGCGCGCGCTTGGACCGGGGCCAATGGCTGTTGAGCGCGGCCCGTCGCACCGACGCCGATGGCCGGGTCAGGCATTTCGACGAATTGCGGTTTCCGACGACCTTGACCCTCGCCAACCTGCAAGACAGCCTGGTGTCGCCGCAAGCCATCGGGTTTTGGGATCTGCCGAAATTCATCACCATCCTAGAGGACGCCGGGTTTTCCGCGGTCCGCCACCGCCTGCATCTGCACCGGTTATTGGCGACACCTTTGCTGCTGTCTGCGATGGTGTTGATGGCCGCCGCCCTTACCCTCCGGTTGATGCGCTCCGGCGGGTCTTTGGTGCGTGTCACCGGCGGGCTGATGTTCGCGTTCGGGTTTTATTTCTGCTCCGATGTCGTTTACGCCCTGGGCCTGTCGGCGCGCATGCCTGAAGTGATGGCGGCGTGGGGGCCGACCTTGGTAATCACCCTCATCGGTTTCACCTGGCTGCTTTATTTGGAGGACGGCTAGTATGGCGCGGCGCGGACCTTTCCTAGTGGCCGCCACGCTGGCTGTGGGCGTCCTGCTGACGGCACCGGCGGCGGCCGCCGCCGAAGACGAGACCGACCACCCGGTTTTGGTCACCGCCGAGGAATTGATCCACGACGAAAAAACCTTGACGACAACCGCCCGCGGCAAGGTCGAACTGGTCCATGGCGCGCGCATTTTGCTTGCCGATAAAGTCATCTACGACCAACGCGCCGACCGCGTTGTGGCGACCGGTGATGTCGCCTTGTTGGAGCCTGGCGGAGACATTTTAACCGCCGACTACGTGGAACTGTCCAACCAACTGAAAACCGGCTTCATCAAAAACCTGCACGCCTTTTTGGCCGATGGATCACGTGTGGCGGCGCGCCGCGTCACACGCGACGCCGGCCAATCGAAAGTCATGGATCAAGGCGTGTTCACGCCCTGCAAGCCCTGCGAGGAAGACGCCGAGGCGCCGCCCTTGTGGCAAATCAAAGCGCTTCGGGTAATCCATGACGAGCAGGCACGCGATATGATTTATCGCGAGGCGTGGCTGGAATTCTGGGGGCAGCCAGTTGTCTATCTGCCCTTCTTTTTTCATCCCGACCCGACCGTGGAACGCCGAAGCGGCTGGCTGACGCCGCGCTTTGGCCAGTCGGAACAAGTCGGCGCCATTCTCAGCGCACCTTATTATTGGTCAATCAGCCCGGACCGCGATCTTGAGGTCGAGCCGATCTTTTACTCAAAATCCGGCGGCATTCTGCGCACCCGTTATCGCCAGCATCTCGGCCATGGCGAGATTGATATGGCCGGCAGCATAGGCAGGCTCGACGATGTCAAACACGGCGCCGAAACCGGCGGCAGTTCGTGGCAGGGCAATATCGATTTGCAGGGCCGGTTCGCGCTCGACCCGACCTGGCGCGCCGGCTTCGATGTGGAGCATGTGAGCAAGCGGACTTACCTTCGGCTCTATCGAATGAGCAATGTGTCGACCCTGACCAGTCGCGCCTTCGCCGAAGGGTTTCGCGGCCAAAACTACGCCCAAATCTCGGCTTATCGCTTGCAAGGTTTGCAAGCCGACGATATCGGCGAGGATCATCCCGTCATTGCGCCATGGGGCGAGTACGATTTCGTTGGATTGCCGGACAAACTCGGCGGCCATACCTTCGCCAACGCCTCGACCGTCGCCCTCCACCGCGACCGCGGCGTCGATAGCAAGCGACTGTCTTTCGATCTCGGCTATCACCTGCCGCACACCACCGCCGGCGGTCATGTCTTGGCGGCGACCGCGAAACTATCCAGCGATATCTACCACGTGAACAATTTCACCAACCCCAGCGGGAATTTGATCGACGATGACGTGATTACGCGGGTTTTCCCGCAATTGGGAGTGGAATGGCGCTATCCATTGGTCCGCCGCGGAGCCAACTATACTCAATTGATTGAACCGCGCGCCATGTTGGTGACCGCGCCCGATAGTGGCAATTCCGATGACATTCCGAATGAGGATAGCCTTAATTTCGCTTTCGATGACACCGCCCTGTTCCGTCTTAATCGCTTTAACGGGCGCGACCGTCTGTCCGGTGGCACCCATGTCGATTATGGCGTCAACCTGGCCGTTCATGGCGACGGCGGTGGCGAGACGAGNNTNTCCATCGGCCAGNCCNTGCGGNTGAGNGGCGANCANACCTTCACNGGCGAAAGNNGNCTGNGCGGCCGGGTGTCCGATTATGTTGGTCACCTTATCGTGGCGCCGACCNACGCCGTTGATGTGCACTATCGCTTTCGCCTAGACCGCGACGATTTAAGCGCCCACCGCAGCGAGCTCGCCTTTCGCTACCGAAAGGATCGTTTTCGACTTGGCCTCGACCATGTCAAGGTTTCGGCTGGAAGTCAGGGCACCGGCCTGCGCAACCGCGAACAAATCGGTCTGTCCCTGGGAGCCGACGTCAGCCGCTATTGGCAAGCGAATTTCGGCATCATTCATGACTTCTCAGACGGCGAAAACGACACTCGAGACCTGCGCATGAGCTTACGCTACGAGGATGAGTGCTTCGCGTTCGCTGTGCGCCTTGAACACTCCGATACCCGTGACGAAGACATTGAACCCGATACCGCGCTTTTTTTTAGTATCAATTTAAAATATCTTGGCGACTTCGCCGTCAATCGGGGCGGCTGATTGGGCGCGGTGATAAGGCGGCTGTCCCAACGGACATGCCGCGGCACGCCACGCCGCCGGCGCCGTCTGACTCTGTGCTGAAAGTGTCGACATTGATGTTCACCAGGTTTCTGCTTCACGTCTTTGACGCGCGCGCCCGTCGTTGGGCCGGCGGGTTGGCGATCTGCGCTTTGGCGAGCCTTCCGGTTGCGGCGAGCACCAAGGCCGCCGACCGACCGCTGGGCGGGATCGCGGCGATCGTAAATGAGCAATTAATATCGATCCGTGACGTGACCGCGCGCCTGGGCCTGATGCGCCTGGATAACCAGGCCGCGACATCGGCGCGGGGCCAACGGCGCATGGCCCAACGCGCCTTAACCGAACTAATCGAAGAGGAAATTAAACTCCAGGAAGCCAAGCGCCTGGCCATGAAAGTTTCATCGACCGACCTGACCAAAGCCTGGCAGACCATCGCCCAGAACAACCAACTTTCGGTCGAAGACTTGCGCCGCAAAATGGCCGACCAGAACGTTGATCCGGCGACTTTAACCCGGCGATTGCGCGCTGAAATTCTTTGGTCGCGGGCGGTGGCGCGGAAGTATCTGCGTTTGGTCCAAATCACCGACACTGAAATCGACGAGGCGGTGGCGCTTGACGAGGCCGCGCGCAACGAGCCGCGCGACCGCCTGTCGGAGATTGTGTTGCGACGCGACCGCGCCAAAAGCTTGGAGAACCTTCGACGGCGCGCTGAAGAATTGCAGCGGTTGTTGCGCGATGGCGCTAGTTTCGCCGATCTCGCCCGCCAGTATTCCGAGGCGCCGTCGGCGAAAGCCGGCGGCGCGGTCGGCTGGATCCCGCGCGGACGACTGCCCGCGCTTTTGGAGACAGCGGTCGCCGATTTGAAAATCGGTGAGGTCAGCGCTTCCCTTGAAACACCTCTGGGCATTCAATTGCTGCGCTTGGACGACCGTCAAACCGACGCCGCGGTCAATCCGCTCAACGATCGCGTAACCTTGGCCCAGGTCTTCGTACCGGTGAGCGCCGACACCGAAACCGCCCAAGCCACCGCCGAGGCCACCGCCCAACGGGTCACCGCCGTGGCCACCTCCTGCGCGGACCTGCGTCGGCTGGCCAAAGAGATCAACTCGCCCGCGTCGCCCGACCTTGGCACCATGGCGATTGGCGACCTGGCGCCGAAGTTGCGCCAACAGGTTCTGCCCCTGGCGGTCAACACGCCAACCGCGCCGATCACGCTCCCCAATGGTTTCATGGTGCTGATGGTATGCGCGCGCGAGGCCGCCGCCCCGCCGAAGCCCGACCGTGAACGCATCCGTGCGCGCCTGCGGGAAGAGCGGCTGAGCGCCTACGCCCGGCAGTATCTCATCGACCTCCGTCAAGTCGCCACCGTTGACCGGCGTCTGTGACGGGCAGCACGGCATGACCCCTAATTCCGCCCCGATTTTCATCACCTGTGGCGAGCCCGCCGGGGTCGGTGTCGAAATTGTTCTAAAAGCCAAGTTACGGCGGGCCGACTTGCCGCCGGTCGTGCTGCATGAAGCGCCCGAACGGGTGGCCGCCATCGCCGCCGATCATGACTGGCCGATCAAAGTCGTGCCGATCGAACGTTTGGACCAGGCAAGCGGGCTGGCCAACGACGAACTGGCGATCTATCCCTTGGCCTTCCCCGCGCCACCGACACCGGGCCGCCTCGACACCGCCAACGCCAGTACCGTCATTGACAGCATTCGCCGCGCCGTCGATCTGGTGGGTCTTGGCGAGGCCGCCGCCATGGTGACCTTGCCGATCCAAAAAAAAGTGCTCTATGACGCCGGCTTCAGCCATCCGGGCCATACCGAGTTTCTGGCCGAATTAGCCGGCGTCGACAGCGTCGCCATGATGCTCGCGGTGCCCGGCTTGCGGGTGGTGCCGGCGACCATCCACATGCCCCTCGCCAAGGTGCCGGCGGCGCTGACGACGGAAGGCTTGATCGCCGCCGGTGCGTTGATGGATGCCACTTTGCGGCGCGATTTCGCCATCGCCCGGCCGCGCTTGGTCGTGACCGGACTTAATCCGCACGCCGGCGAGGACGGCACCTTAGGCGACGAGGAAATCACCATCATCGCGCCGGCGATCGCGGCCCTTCGCCAACGCGGCGTCGCCGTCGAGGGCCCGGTATCCGCCGATACCCTGTTCCATGGGGACGCCCGCGCGGGCTTTGACGCGGCCCTTTGTATGTACCACGATCAGGCTCTGATCCCGCTCAAAACCATCGACTTTTGGCGAGGCGTGAACATCACCCTGGGTTTGCCGTTTATCCGCACCTCTCCCGATCATGGCACCGCCCTGGCCCTTGCCGGCCGGGGTACCGCCGACCCGCGCAGCCTGATCGCCGCCATCGACACCGCCGCCGAAATGGCCGCCAGCCGCGCCCGATGACGGCGGCCGACGACCCCACCCTGGAACGCATCGCTAGCCTGCCGCCGCTACGCGCGGTGATCGCCGCCCATCAATTGTCGGCGCGCAAGCAATTGGGGCAAAACTTTCTGCTCGATCTCAACCTGCCCCGGCGGATCGCCCGCGCCGCCGGCCGCCTCGATCAGGGCACGGTGATCGAAATCGGCCCCGGGCCAGGCGGTTTGACGCGCGCTTTGCTGATGGAGGGCGCGCGCCACCTAGTGGCGATCGAAAAGGACGCCCGCGCGGTCGGCGCTCTGGCCGAGTTGGTGGCCGCGGCCGAGGGACTCCTTACCCTTCGCCACGGCGACGCCAGCGCGCTGACCTTGGTTGACCTTGGCCCGCCGCCGCGGCGAGTCGTCGCCAACCTGCCCTATAACATCGCGACCCACCTGCTGATCGGTTGGCTGGGCCAAATCGCCCATCTCGACACGATGACCTTGATGTTTCAGCGCGAGGTCGCCGACCGTTTGGTCGCCGCGCCGGGCAGCGCCGCCTATGGCCGGCTGTCGGTCCTGGTAACCTGGCTGACCAAGGCTGAACGCCTATTCGATGTGCCCGCCAGCGCCTTTACCCCACCGCCGAAGGTGACCTCGACGGTGGTGCGCCTGACGCCACGCGCCCAGCCCCTCGCCCCGGCCCGCCGTGAGACATTGGAGCGCGTCACCGCCGCCGCCTTTGGTCAGCGGCGCAAAATGCTGCGCGCCAGCTTACGGCACTTGGGCGGCGACAGGTTACTCGACCGCGCCGCGGTCGCGCCTTCGGCTCGGCCGGAAACCTTGACGGTCGAAGATTTTTGCCGCATCGCCCAAGTCCTCGACGACGAGGGCCGGGTCAATGGCCCTGGCGCAGCCGTTTGACGAAATCGGTGAGGCCGACCTGACGGGCGCGGCGCAAACGTTCGGCGATCAAGATCGCCCGCATCTTGGCGACGCTCTCGGCGATGTCGTGGTTGACGATGATGTAATCGTATTCGCCGTAATGGCTGATCTCGTCGGACGCCCGCGACATGCGTTCGGCGACCACGGCGGCGCTGTCTTGGGCGCGCGCGAACAGCCGGCGTTCCAGCTCGCCGGTCGACGGCGGCAGGATGAACACGCTGACCAGATCATCGCGCGCCCGCTCGGCCAATTGCTGGGTGCCTTGCCAGTCGATGTCGAACAGCACATCGCTGCCCCGCGCCAAGGTTTCCTCGACCTGGCGGCGCGGCGTGCCGTAGTAGTTGCCAAAGACCTTGGCATGCTCGAGCAATTCGCGGCGGTTGATCATCAGCATGAATTCGTCGGGCTCGATGAAAATATAATCACGGCCATGAACCTCGCCCGGCCGGCGCGGTCGGGTGGTCGCCGAGACCGACAGGGTCAAATCCGCTTCCTGTTCCAGCAGCGCCCTGGAAATGGTTGTTTTCCCCGCCCCTGACGGCGATGACAGCACCAGCATCAGGCCGCGTCTGCTAATTGAAATGTCGTCCATCATTCTGTTTCCCGGGGCCGCACCGTTCACTCGACGTTTTGGACTTGTTCACGAAATTGCTCAATACGGGTTTTCAATTCGAGCCCAAGGCGGGTGAGCTCCAGATCAACGGCTTTGGAACACAGGGTGTTGGCTTCGCGGTTCAACTCCTGACAGAGGAAATCCAACCGTCGGCCGACCGGTGCGCTTTCCGCCATCAACGCGCGGCCGGCGGCGATATGGGCGGCCAAACGATCCAATTCCTCGCGCACATCGGCCTTGGTCGCGAGCAAGGCCAGTTCCTGGGCCAAACGCTCCTCGCCAACCGGCGCGGCGGCGTCACGTAGTTGCGTCAGTTGTTCCTCGAGGCGCTGGCGCAAAAGGTTCGGTTGCGCCGCCGCCCGCGCCGCCGCCTGGGCCGTCAGGTCGGCGATCATGTCCAGGTGCGCGGCCAGCACGTCATGCAGGCGCCGGCCTTCGTCGCGCCGCACCGTCGCCAAGCGTTCCGCCGCCGTCGCCAGACCCGCCAGGAGGGCCGCCGCCAGCGTCGCCTGGGCGGTTGGATCGATATCATCGCGCTCGGTCTGTTCCAGCATGCCACGCACGGCGAGTAAGCTGTCCAAACGCGGCGGCGCCGAATCGACGCGGCCAGCCGCCGCCAAGCGGGCTTGGGCGGCGAGGATTTGGTCCAGCAAGGCTTCGTTCACCGTCAACGTCGCCGGACCCTTGTCAAGGCTCAGGGTGGCGTTGGCGGTGACCGCGCCGCGCCCAAGATGTTCGGCCAGTGCGGTGCGCGCCGAAGCCTCCACATGATCGTAACCTGGCGGCCAGCGGAAGCGGATGTCCAAGCCTTTGGCGTTGACCGATTTAATCTCCCAGGCCCAATCGGCGGCGATCCCGTCGGCGATCTCCAAACGTCCCTCAACGCGGGCAAAGCCGGTCATGCTGGTCACCGTCACAGGTCGTCTCCCTTGCTCGCCGGCCAGCCGAGTTGCGCGCCGCGCCCGTTTGGCGGCATCATAGACGGGCGCTTCGACGCCAACAAGTCAGCGACCCATTCCGCGAAAAGGCCCGCCCATGTCCCGCCCTCGCCGCCGTCCATCGCCTCGCGCGATCTTGATCACCGGCGCCTCCAGCGGGTTAGGCGCCGCGCTGGCGCGGCATTACGCGGCGCCGGGTGTTCGGTTGTTCTTACATGGCCGCGACGACGCCCGCCTGGCCGCCGTCGCCGCCGCCTGCACCAAGGCTGGGGCGGCGGTCGAAACCCATATTGGCGAGGTCACCGACGCGGCCGCCATGGCCGCCTGGATCGCCGCCTGCGACCACGCGCAACCTTTGGATCTGGTGATCGCCAACGCCGGCATTTCCGGCGGCACCGCCGGCGGGCCGGAAGGCGCCGACCAGGTGCGCCGCATTTTCGCCGTCAATGTCGATGGGGTGCTGAACACGGTGCTGCCGGCCGTCGCCGCGATGACCGCCCGCGGGCAAGGTCAGATCGCCGTTATGAGTTCAATCGCCGGTTTTCTCGGCCTGCCCAACGCGCCGGCCTATTGCGCCTCGAAGACGGCGGTGAAAACCCTTGGCGAGGGCATGCGTGGCCCCATAGCCGCCGCCGGTGTCGCCGTGACCGTGATTTGTCCGGGATATGTCAAAACCCCGATGACCGACGCCAATGATTTCACGATGCCGTTTTTGATGTCGGTGGAACAGGCGGCCGGCCTGATCGCGGCTGGCCTGGCCGCGAACAAGGCGCGCATCGCCTTCCCTTGGCCGATGGTCGCGGCGGTCCGTCTCTTGGCCCTGCTGCCGCCGGACATGTTGGCTTGGCTGATGGCCCGCCTGCCGGCCAAATCGGAACTCTCCGAGGCGGCCGGCCCGCGCCCACCCGGCCAAAGCCCGTCTTAATCCTTTTTTGAGACCTCCGGGAACAGCCAGATCGCCAGCACCATAAAAACCGCGAGGCCGCCAGCCACCCAAGACGCCGTGACATTGCCAAGACCGCGTTCAAACACCCAAACGCCGGCGCCGACGGCGAGTACCAGAACCGAAATCGCCAATTTGATCTTGGTCGGCATCGGGCCGCTTATTCGGCGCCCAAGGGCCGCGCCGCCGCGACCGCCGGCGAAACCGGACGCTCCTTCAGGTCGGGTTTGAGATGGCGTGTTGAATAGCCATTGAACAAATGACCCAGCAGGCCTCGATCCAAATCCGAGGTACCCAATAGCCAGTCGGCGATGGGGAACGTCAGGTTCATGTTCACCTCCATCATCAGCCGGTTGTTGTGATGGGCGGTGTGATGGCGCCGCAAGGTGTTGACCAAAGGACAATAACGCACGAACCAGTTTTCATCGACATGGCAGCAGAAGTGCATGAATTCATAAACCAGGTACATGCCGGTGGTGGTACACATCATCAACATGCCGACATTGGGCGTGACCAACCACGCCAACAACAGGCCGCCGGGCAGCGACATGAGGATAAAAATCACCAAGGCGTAGGGCGGGAAAAAGGTCACCCGCCAGTCGCGATTGTCGCGAAAGCGCATTTCGCTATCGGTGAAAAAGCGGTGATGGTTCAGGGTGTGACGTTCGTAAATCGCCCGCAAACCGGTCCGCGTCTGCGGCCGATGCATGATCCGCTGATGCAGGAACCATTCAAAGAAATTGCACACCAGTCCAACCGCGGGAATCGTCAGCCATTCCCACCAAACCACGTTATCGATGTGGCGCGTGTAGAGGTAGATCGCCATCAGTCCGATGGTGTAGATGACCAGGACATGAACATGGCCATTGTACCAACCGGCGACCCGCGCGCGGTAGGTTTGGCGGAACTCAAGCTGTTTTTGCGCCATCATTGGTCAAACCCTCTTCGCATAGACACCCTCGCGCCCGGCGCGGCGGTGGATGGCCGGCGGCGCGGCCCCTCTATGTTACGCGACATTGGCAAAGCAACCAATGGTAATTCCACCTGTTGATCGCCGGCGCGACACAGCGATCAGGTCCCGTCATAAGTACTGAGATCGGCGGTTTCACTGGCCGGGAAATCGACATGCAAATGGTTGCCGTCGCAGTCGTGAAAATTGATTTGCCGCGTCTCGGTGGTCGGCAAAACTCGGCAATAATAGGCCACTTTCTCGGCCCGCAAATGGGCCAGAAAGTCGGCCAGGCCCGTGGCGGCGAACGCGTAATGCTCCAATTGCTGGTCGGCGGCGTAGGCGATCGGCGGATCGTCAACGGCCACGACATGCACCGCCGGGGCGCCAACACCATCGCCGAGCCACGCGCCGTCGAATGCGAAGGCCGGCCGCGCCTGCGGCGTTAGCCCCAGGACCCGGCCGTACCATTCGACCATTCGCCCGAGGTCTTGGGTCCGCAAGTTGATATGATCCAATACCAAAGACATCGACATCTCCCTTCGCGGTAATGTTACCTTTAACCTAACACACCACCGTGGATTGAGCGACGCGGGATGACCTCAGACCTTGTTTCAAACGCCGACGCACGCCTCTGGTTTCTCGACCATCACGGGCTCAGCGCGCCACCTGGCCGCTCGCTACGCCGTGCCGATTTGGCGACAGTCATCGACGATTTGGGGTTCGTCCAAGTCGACAGCATTCGCACCGTCGAGCAGGCCCATCACCACATTCTGTTTTCGCGCGCCCATAGCTACCGCCATGCCTGGCTCCGTCATCACTTGGAGAAGACGCGCGGGGTCTTTGAAAATTGGACGCATGACGCGGCGATCATCCCCACCCGTTATTTCGGTTATTGGCGGCCCAAATTTCGCCAGACCCATGACCGCTTGATGGCCAACGCCTGGTGGCGGCTGCGTTTGGGCGATGATTTCGCGCGTTTGCAGGCTGAGATTTTGGCCCGCGTCCGTGACCGTCGCCCGGTGATGGCCCGCGAAATCAGTGACACCGAGACGCCGGCCACCCCGGGCGGCGCCTGTTGGGGCTGGCGCCCGTCGAAAACTGTGCTCGAGTTCATGTGGCGCACCGGCACTTTGGCGGTGACCGGCCGCCAGGGATTCCAAAAGATCTATGACCTGACGGAAAACGTCATTCCGGCGCCGTTCCGCGACCAGGATCCCAGCCACGACGCCTTTGTCGACTGGGCCTGCGCCAGCGCGATTGCCCGCCTCGGCTTCGCCACACCCGGGGAAATCGCCCGCTTTTGGGACCTTGTAACGATCGCCGAGGCGACCGCCTGGTGCGCCGGCCCCGGCCGCGACCGGCTGCGGCCGGTCGCCGTCGAGATGGCCGATGGCGGCCGCCGGGAGATGGTTGCGCGCGCCGATCTGCTGACCCGCCGCAACGCGCCGCCGGCGCCACCCGGCCGCTTGCGCCTGCTCAGTCCCTTCGATCCGCTGCTGCGCGACCGCGGCCGCGCCGCCCGGCTGTTCGGCTTCGATTATCGCTTTGAAGCTTTCGTGCCGGCCGCTCGGCGACAATATGGCTATTACGTCCTGCCGATACTGGAGGGCGCACGCCTGATCGGGCGGATCGATATGAAGGCCGAGCGTGACCAAAACAGGCTGAGGGTCAAAGGGCTGTGGTTGGAAGCGCACCTTTCCTGGACGCCAACCCGCCGCCGGCGGCTGGAAAACGAATTGGCGCGCTGGGGCCGGTTTTTGAATTTGAGCGACCTCAGCGGTCTCAAGTTTTAAGTCGGCTTGGTGCTGGCGCGCGGCGCGTGGGCGGCCAAAACCTCGGCGATTTGCGCCTCGGAATAGCCCAGTTCGCGGAGCACGTCGCCGCCATGCTCGCCCAGCCGCGGCGCCGGCCGCGCCACCTGGCAGGGCGTGCCGCTCATTTTCACGGGAAAACCGGTTACCCGCACCGTGCCATGGTCGGGATGGGCGATATCGATGGCCATTTCCTGGGCCTGAACCTGTGGGTCATCAAACACCTCGGCCAGAGTCATTACCCGGCCGCAGGGGCAACCGGCCTCATTGACCACCTTGATCCAATGGTCGACCGACCGGGTGCGGGTAACTTCGTTGATCATGGCATTAAGGGCCGGACGATGGGCCATGCGCGCGTCATTGTCGCGGTAGGCGTCTTCCGACAAAACATGGCTCAGGCCGAGGACCTCGAAAAACTGGGACACGTTATAGGGCTGGCTGGCGGCCACCGCGATTTCGCCGTCGCTGGCTTGGAACAGGCCATAGGGCGCGGCGATCGGATGGTCGTTGCCGGTCCGCTTGGGATTTTCGCCGGTCGCGAAATACTCCGCCGAGAGATAGGCGAGGAAGCTGATCAAACCATTGGTCAAGGCGGTTTCAACCACCTGTCCACGGCCGGCTTGGGCCGCCGTCCCGGGGGTGCCCCGCGCAACCAGGGCGGCGACCGTGCCGAAAGCGGCATAGAGGCCGGCGACCATGTCGCTCAGCGGCGGGGCGGCGCGCATCGGCTCGCCGTCGGGAACGCCGGAGGTCGCCATCAGCCCGCTCATCGCCTGGGCGATGAAATCAAAGGAAGGCCGGTCGGCATAGGGGCCGGTGCTGCCATAACCGGTGACACGGGTCACCACCAAGCGCGGATTGAGGGCGTCGAGACGGGCCTGATCGAAGCCCATCGCCGCCAGCACGCCGGGACGAAAATTCTCCACCAAAACATCGGCGCCGCGAATGAGATCAGCCAACACCGCTTTGCCGGCGTCGCTGCGCAGGTCCAAGGTGATGGACCGTTTGTTGCGGTTGAACTGAACGAAGTACCAGCTGACACCATATTTAAACGCGCCTTGGGCGCGCACCGGATCGCCGCCGGCCGGGCTTTCCACCTTGATGACATCGGCGCCCATGTCGGCCAAGGCCATGGCGCAAAACGGTCCCGCCAAAATACGGGTCAAATCGACGACTTTAATGCCCGCCAAGGCGCCCATGCCGTTCCCCCCAAATCCCATTCCAGATCAGTCTTTTCGGACCATGCCGCAAACAAGGTCAGGCTTCAATCGCCAGCCGCCGGCGCGCTTTTCGGTTTGCCACGCTCCGAAAGGGCGATACCGCCCAATACAAGCCCCAAGGCTAGGCCATGGTAGACTGCGAAATGTTCGCCGAGGATCAGCACGCTCAAGCCAGAGGCGAACACCGGCACCAGGTTGACGAACACGCCGGCGCGGCCGGGTCCGACCAGTTCCACCCCGCGCATGAAAAAGATCTGCGATAAAAACGATGGGCCGGCCACCACAAACGCGATAATCGCCCAGCCTTCCGGTGTTGGCCACAGGAACGCGCCACGCGCCACTTCGACCGCCAACAGCGGCACACTGGCGACCAACGCGCCAATCGACATGGCCGCGAACATGGCCAGTCCCGACACCTCGGGTCGCCGGCGCAAACCAACGGTATAGGCGGCATAGAGCGCGCATGCGATCAGCATGAGCAAATCGCCAAGATTGAAACGAAGTTCAACCAAACGCGATGGATCACCGCGCGCGGCCACCAAAATCACCCCCAAAATTGTGACCGCCACCCCGATCATTTGCAAACCACTGACTGGCGACCGATAGGCGACGAAGGCGCCCAACAGCACATAAATCGGGATCGACCCTTGCAGAATGCCGATATTCAACGCCTCGGTGCTGTGAGCGGCGACATAAAACAGGGTGTTGAAGGCGGTAAACCCGACCGTGCCCATGATCAACAGATAGGGCAGATGACGCCGCAGCTCCGGCCAGTCACGGACCACCGGCCCGCGCGCGAACAACACCACCAAAATCACCACGCCGATCCAGCGGAAAGACACCAGCACCGCCGGCGTGACCTCGCCAACGGCCAAACGCGAGGCAATCGCGTTACCGCCCCAAATCAAGGTTGTCAGGGTTAGCAACAGATACGGATTCGCGAATAGACGCGCCAAAAACATTGAAAACCTCGGG